>NZ_JBAKAZ010000021.1:0-49363 GCF_038155185.1 Psychromonas aquatilis | reverse complement strand
AGTCATTTTTTCTGCGCAAAATTTAGATCACTTATTTAATATAATTGGTATTACTTATCCTACCTCTCAAGGAGAAAAGTTTATATTAAAGGTTAGTTACTAGCATAAAAAAGGTGCTCTCCTGAGAGACCACCTTAATAAGTTTGAAGTTAAATAAGCGCTTAGGTTAGCTTAATTTTCCACAACATTGTTTGTACTTCTTACCAGAGCCACATGGGCAAGGCTCATTACGCCCTACTTTTTTCTCTTGGTTATCAGCAGCGCTTGCAGACTCCACTTCTTTACCATCACTATTAACTTCAGCATGTTTGAATTCAACTTGTGCCTTTGCTTCAGCTTCACGGCGTTGTTGCTCAATGGCCTCTGCCTCTTCTCTACTTTGAACATGTACTTTAGACAAAATCGTCACAACATCTGTTTTAAGTGTTTCTAGCATTTCAATGAATAACTCGTAAGATTCACGTTTATATTCTTGTTTCGGATCTTTTTGAGCATAACCACGTAAATGAATACCTTGACGTAAATGATCCATGGCTGCTAAATGTTCTTTCCAAAGTGTGTCGATACATTGCAACATCACTGATTTTTCAAAACCAGCAATCACTTTTTCACCAACTTGCATTCTTTTATCTTGGTAAACTTTACGTGCATGTTCAACGATACGTTCACGTATCACTTCTTCTTGTAAATTAGCATCATCAACTAACCATTGTTGTACAGGTAGTTCAATTAAGAAATCTTGTTTTAGGCGGTTTTCTAAACCAACTAGATCCCATTGCTCTGTTAACGAGTGAACTGGTACATATTGATCAATACAAGTATTGAATACGTCATCCCAGAACTGATCAATGTTCTCAGTGATCGTTTCACTGTCCATCACACCATTTCGTTGCTCGTAAATGATCTTACGTTGTTCATTGGCAACATCATCGAAATCCAATAGCGATTTACGCATATCAAAGTTACGACCTTCAACTTTACGTTGTGCATTCTCAATGGCACGAGAAACCCAAGGATGCTCTATTGATTCACCATTTTCCATGCCTAACTTTTTCATCATGTTAGACACTTTGTCAGAAGCAAATATACGCATTAGAGGGTCTTGCATTGACAGGTAGAAACGACTTTCACCAGCATCACCTTGACGACCTGCACGACCACGTAATTGGTTATCTATACGTCGAGACTCATGGCGCTCTGTACCTATAATGTATAAACCGCCCGCCGCTAATACTTCAGCTTGCTCAGCTTTCCACACTTCTGTTTCTGCCGCTATTTGCTGTTCAGTTAAATTACCCAGCTTCTCTAAACGGTTTTGTAAATTACCACCTAAGACAATATCCGTACCACGACCCGCCATATTAGTCGCAATCGTCACCGATCCTAATGCACCCGCTTGTGCAATAATATCCGCTTCTTTTTCATGGAACTTAGCATTCAATACGCTATGTTTGATTTTCGCTTTTTTCATTAAATGAGACAGTATCTCAGAACTTTCAATCGACACAGTTCCCACTAACACAGGTTGGCGACGCTCTAGTCGTGACTTAATGTCTTCAATAATCGCGTTGTATTTTTCTTCTTCAGTTAGGTAAATCAAATCACCGCAATCTTTACGGGCCATTGGGCGATTTGTTGGGATTACGATAGTTTCCAAACCATAAATAGATTGGAATTCAAATGCTTCAGTATCAGCAGTACCCGTCATACCGCCTAGTTTGTCATATAAACGGAAGTAATTCTGGAAGGTAATTGACGCTAAAGTCTGATTCTCATTTTGAATTTTTACACCTTCTTTCGCTTCTACAGCTTGATGTAAACCTTCTGACCAACGACGACCAGGCATGGTACGCCCTGTGTGCTCATCAACAATAACCACTTCGCCTTTTTCATTAACGATATACTCAACATCTTTTTCAAATAAAGTATGTGCGCGAAGTGCGGCATTAACATGATGTAATAAGCTAATGCTAGACGCAGAGTACAAAGAAGTATTTTCTTCTAATAATCCACGCTCTTGTAAAATCTGTTCAACTTTCTCTTGGCCACGCTCAGTTAATAAAGCTTGTTTGCTTTTTTCATCAACGGTGAAATCGCCGTCACCAACATATTCATCAGTATCTTCTTTATCTTGTTTAGTTAATAAAGGAATGATGCTATTTAGCTTCGTATACAGTGTTGGGTCACCATCGGTAGGGCCAGAAATAATCAGTGGCGTTCTTGCTTCATCAATTAAGATTGAGTCAACCTCATCAACAATAGCAAAATTAAGATCACGCATTACACGTTGCGATGCTTCAAATGCCATGTTGTCACGCAAGTAATCAAAACCAAATTCATTGTTTGTACCGTAGGTGATGTCCGCTGCGTAAGCCGCTCGCTTTTCTTCACCTGACATACCCGAGAGGTTAATGCCAACTGATAAGCCTAAAAATTCGAATAATTTCGCGTTCCACTCGGCATCACGTCGTGCTAAGTAATCATTCACGGTAATGACATGGACCCCTTTACCGGTTAATGCATTTAAGTATGCAGGTAATGTTGCTGTTAATGTTTTACCTTCACCTGTGCGCATCTCTGCAATTTTATTTTCATTTAAAACCATGCCACCAATTAATTGCACATCAAAGTGACGCATACCAAAAACACGTTCTGAAGCACTACGTACAACAGCAAATGCTTCAACTAATACATCATCAACGGTTTCACCTTTAGCAATACGGTCTTTAAAGTAGACTGTTTTTGCTTTCAATTCTTCATCGGAAAGTGCTTTTATTTCAGGTTCAAGTTTATTGATTTCAACAACAACTTTACGAAGTTTTTTTAAGTAACGGTCGTTTCGACTGCCTATAATTTTTGTTATTACCGATGTGATCATTTGCTTTTCTCATTGTAAAATTGAATAAAAAATTGTGATTTATATTGCGATTTTTTCTTTTTAGCTCGCACTTCTATTTATATAGTTAATTGGATTAACTTGAGTACCGTTTTTTAGTACTTCGTAATGAACATGGGGTCCCGTAGAGCGCCCTGTTGTGCCCATTACAGCAATTTGTTGTCCTTTCTCTACCACTTCACCAACAGAGGCTATAAGTGATAATGCATGCGCGTAACGTGTCATTAAACCATTACCATGATTAACCACAATGACATAACCATAACCAGGACGAGCTTCAGATGTAATAACAACACCAGCAGCAGTCGCTAAAATTGGCATTCCTTTATGCCCTGCGATATCAACACCTTTATGAAAGCGTGACTTTCCAGTAAAAGGGTCTGTACGCACGCCGTATGGAGAAGATAATCGCGACCCTTCCATTGGTACTGGACGACCGGAAATATATAACTCATTTATTAAGTGGAGACTGTTATAAGTAATTTCAAGCTGTTCTAGTATATTTTCCGTTGTATTAAATTGAGACGCTAATGTTGAAATTTTATTATCAATAAGTGTGAAGCTTGAATTTACTAGGTCTGTGGAAGGTTGGTGGTCAAAGCTGTTATGATTTGCAGTGGCATCGTGAGTGACTTTTACTTGCTGAGTTTGAGGCACACGATTATCTGGTTGTACTTCCACTTGAGAAGCAGTATTCGACACGGCCACTTTAGCAGTCACTTCTTTCTCAGAAGATGTTATTTGTGCAGCGTTGTCACCTTTTGATTGAGGGTCAGCCTCTTCAGGTGTGTCTAGCGTATTTTCTTCTACTTGCGGCTTAACTTGCTGTTCATTATCCGATACAGAAGGATTTTCTGGTGCTTGATCAGGTGGTAAATCAAATTTAAACTCTTCTCTTGGAAAGGCAGATTTTTCTATTAACTGCTCACCCAAACTATTCAAATGAATATTTTGAATTTCTAGCTGACCAATTTTTTCAGCTAACACATTTAATTGCTGGCTTTTATAGGACTCAATAGAGTCTAAATATTGTTGTTTAACAGCTTCTCTTTGCTTTAAAGAAGTGATTTTTTCTTTAATAAGCTGTTGATGATAATAATATTGCAGTGACCAAGCACCAGTTATTAATACAGCAATTGCAATAACACATGCTAGAATTAAGTTAGATCTAGAGATAGAAAATTTATGTTTAGATTCTTTCCATCTATAAATAACCGTTATACTCATAAACCTACTTCACTATAACTAACAGGCTGCTATGACTACTCATAAAAAACAACCCAAACCCATTGCTTCATTGTTAGAAAAAAACAATTACCAACAAAGCACATCACTAATATCTAAAATGGATATAATACTACAAAGGGTTTTAAAACAACACAATATCAAGGGTTCTCGAATAGGAAATATTGAAAATGGGAGGGTGATTATAGAAAGTCCAACTGCAGCATGGTCTCAACGCTTAAATTTCATACGAAATGACTTATTAAGCGAACTGCGACAGCACCACTCTTCACTCACTAGCATTAAGTTTATAGTGAATCCAAAGCTCGCAAAACTAAGTCCTGATAAAATTAAAAAAAGTAAGCCGGTAAAAATTAGAGCTGAAAGAATGAGTAAAGATGTGGCGGCGTCCTTTTTAGCACTTGCCGATAACGCTGACCCAGAATTAAAAAAAGCGCTACAGTCCTTAGCGAAATATTCAAGCGATAAAAACTAAAAAACCACCTTGCTTTCACAAAGTGGTTTTTAATCAGTCATTAAGGCCCTTTAATTATGCAGGGATAAATGCTGGCTCAATGTATTGTACTGGAGACTCAGCAACAGGCTCTTCAAATGTTACGATTTCATACGCTTCTTGATCAGCTAACAATGCACACAGTAATTGGTTATTTAATGCGTGACCGGTCTTGTAAGCTTTTAAATGGCCAAGAATAGTAAAACCTGATAAGTATAAATCACCAATAGCATCAAGTACTTTATGCTTAACAAATTCATCATCGTAACGTAACCCTTCAGGGTTTAATACTCGAAACTCATCTAGGCCAATCGCATTATCTAAACTTGCACCTAATGCTAAATTATTAGACTGAAGGTATTCAACACTCTTCATAAAACCAAAAGTACGCGCACGGCTAATCTCTTTAACAAATAAATCGCCAGAGAATTGCATTTCAATGTGCTGGTTTTGACCTTCAAACACTGGGTGATCAAAATCAATTTTAAAGTCTAAGCTAAAACCATTATTTGATGGTTGCAGTTCAGCCCACTTACCGTCTTCTTTGTCTTCAACTCGAATGGCTTTTTTAACACGAATGAATTTTTTAGCAACGTTTTGCTCTTCAATTCCAGCAGATTGAA
Source organism: Psychromonas aquatilis (assembly GCF_038155185.1). NCBI lineage: Bacteria > Pseudomonadati > Pseudomonadota > Gammaproteobacteria > Alteromonadales > Psychromonadaceae > Psychromonas > Psychromonas aquatilis. The sequence continues at coordinate 44,106 of NZ_JBAKAZ010000021.1, read as the reverse complement.
GCAGGAATATGAAAGGGCTTGAACTACCATCCATAATTGGAATCTCAGGTGCATCAACATCAATGATGATGTTATCAATACCTAGACCTGCTAAAGCAGCAGAAAGATGCTCAACGGTAGATATTTTTTCACCTTGTTCATTCACTAAACATGTACATAACAATGTTTCTTGTACTGCTTCAGCGTGTGCTTTAAAACTTACCACAGGATTAAGGTCGATTCGACGATAAACAATACCCGTGTTTGCAGGTGCAGGGTGAAACTCTATAGTTACTTTATTCCCTGAATGTAAACCAACGCCCGTTGATTTAACACTTTTTTTCAATGTTCTTTGCTTAATCATATGAATGACCTCTACTACGATAATATCTCGCCGTATTATAGCAGTTTGTGGATTGAATCACAAACTACTATAATTTAAGCTATAATTTTGATTCGCTTAAGACCTATCCTATTGACTTTAATAGTATAAAAGGATATCACCTAATTAAAGGCTAGATATATTTAGTTATCCGCTTGACGTCTTAAGAATGCAGGAATATCTAAATAGCTTTCAGCGTTTGTTTTCTTCTCTTCAGCAGCAGGCTCTACTTTTTTAACTTTTTCAACAGGCTCTGGCGCTGTTTCAGTTTCTTCTGAGCTAACTGCAATTGCAGCTTCTGCAACTGCCTTTTCTGTTGTTTCAGCAACCGCTTTTTTACCCGCTAAGGTAGGGTTTTTGATTACGTTTAGCTCAGATTTACGCTCGCCAATACCAGTTACAATAACTGTTACGTGTAGTTCACCTGTTTCAAGCTCAGGGTCAACTGTCACACCGATAATATTTTGAGAGTCTTCTGAAGCAAATTGTTTCAATGCATCACCAACTGTATGGTATTCATCAAAGCTAAAGTCAATACCAGCAACAATATGTACCAATACGCCGCGCGCATCAGAAAGATCAACATCTTCAAGCAACGGACATGAAATAGCTTGTTCTACCGCCTCTTCAGCACGGTTTTCACCAGCTGCAACACCAATACCCATTACCGCAGTTGTGCCTGCTTCTGTCATAACCGTTCTAACATCAGCAAAGTCAATGTTAATCGTACTTTCTTCGTTGTTAATAATTGAAGAGAAGCCAGATACCGCATCATAAAGTACACCATTTGCTGCACTCAATGCATCTAAGAAAGAGATGCCGCGAGGTAAAGATTTTTGTAGTTTATCATTCGGTATGATCAATAAAGAATCGATATTTTCAGATAAACGAGCAATACCCTGCGTTGCGTAATTCATACGCTTGCGCCCTTCAAATAAAGAAGGTTTTGAAACAACACCAATCGTCAGCGCCCCTTCTTCTTTTGCAATTTCAGCAACAACAGGACATGCACCAGTCCCCGTACCACCGCCCATACCAGCTGCGATAAATACAACATCGGCACCCGTTACGATTTCGCGAATACGTTCTTTATCTTCAAGAGCAGATTTATAACCAATTTCTGGGTTTGCTCCTGCACCTAAACCATTAGTAATATTCGTGCCTAATTGCAAACGAATATCAGCTCTTGATGAGCGTAATGCTTGAGCATCAGTATTCATTGCAATGAACTCGGCGCCACCTAGGCCTTTCTCAATCATATAGTTGATTGCGTTACCACCACCGCCACCAATACCAATAACTTTAATTATCGCTTGGGCTGAATGTTCTTCGTCATCGATTATTTCAAACATTTGATTTTCTTCCACTCTATTAACTTCTTGTGACATCGTTTGTTACCACCCGTTCCATGAAACTGATAACTAATATTCTTTTTTTATCCAGTTTTTTATTTTAGCAAATAAGCTTGCCAGACGATTTTCAACTTCAACTTCATCTGTCGTAAACTCATTGTTTTTATAACGTAATAAACCCACTGCTGTTGAATAAGCTGGAGAACTTACATCTTCAACTAAACCTTGTAAGTTTTCCGGTTTTCCAATTCTTACTTGAGCATGTCCAAAAACACTTTCAGCAACAGCTGAGAGTCCTTGAATTTGAGCTGCACCACCAGTTATCACTAAGCCAGCAGATAATTGATGCAGTATATGCTCTCCGCCTTCTAAGCTCTCTATTCTTTTTTTAACTAATGTTAACAACTCAGTATAACGCGGTTCAATAACATCAACTAATATAGAACGCTGAAGACTACGAGCAGCTCTTCCACCAACACTCGGAAGTTCTATTATTTCATCTTCTTGTACTAATTTTTTATTTAAGCAACCATAATTTACTTTAACAGCTTCAGCAGAAGCTGGCGGTGAACTAAATGCAATCGCAATATCGTTAGTCACAGAGCTACCAGCATAATCCAACACTAAACTATAATGTAATGAGCCAGCAATAAAGATTGATACATCCATCGTACCACTGCCCATATCAATCATACATACGCCAAGCTCTTTTTCATCTTCGCTTAGAATTGCTTCACTAGACGCTACGCTTGAAACAGTAAGTTGGTCAATACTTAAACCACAACGTTCAACGGCTTTTTCTAAATTTTTAACTAGATCACTGTGAGAAGTGATTAAGTGAACATCCGCTTTTAATTTAACACCTGATAATCCAATTGGATTTTTAATTCTACTTTGTGAATCAATAGCATATTCTTGAGGAACCACATGCAATAATCGCTGCTCATCACGTAGTTTGACTGATTGCGCATTATGTAAAACACTTTCAACATCAAAATCACTGACTTCATGAGCACCGATTACCCAAGTACCATCTTTATTCATCGACTCAATATGTGCACCAGAAACAGATAAATTAACTGATGATACAGTACAGTCAGCCATATCTTCAGCTTGTTTTAATGCAGTTGTAATTGAGTTAACAATTAAATCTAAGTTGGTAATGGAGCCTTTATCAACGCCTCTTGAAGGTGCAGTACCAACGCCGACTATGTTTACTGTTCCACTTGTTAATAGCTCACCGATTAAGACGACAACTTTACTGCTACCGATATCTAAACCAACTGTGTAATTGCTTTCCATTCGTTTTTCACCATTTCTCTGAAATAAGAGAGAATAATTTAATTACTTAAATATTAATCATATTAAATAACAAATCAATTTTATCACATTTAAATAAGTACTTTATTAATACTTAGCCCATCAAGACGCATCTTTTTTTGCTTTCTTCCAACCAATTGCTAACCCAGTATCGTAACGAAGATCGACATAATCAATCGTACTAAGTTCATATTTTTGTGCAATTCGCGGAAAAGCATTTAAAAATAGCTGAATTCGTTCTAATTTTTGTTCTTTACCGAGACGTAAACTAATACCATTTTTTAATACAAGTTGGGTTGCGTTACGTTTATCACTGTTTAACTCAGCAATACGGTACTGAGTAGGCTCTAATAACTGCTCTAATTGTAAGTAGGTATCTAATACACCCTCAGCACGATTATCTTCGCCGGATAAACGAATATAGTCTTCTTTATCCTCTGGTGTCACTTGAATAATTTCACCAAAACGATTAAGCGATGATGTTTCATTCCAAATCGCAACCACTGTTTGCTCAACAATATGGATTTTTAAAGTGTCAGGCCAATTTTTACGTATTGACGCAGAGTATACCCAAGGCCTGTCTTCTAATTGTTTTTGGATATCGGCAATTTCTAAGGTAAAGAAATTTAATTTATCCTTTTGTTTATTCAAAACCGACCTAACTACATCTTCAGTAACGTGTAATTTGTCTCCGGTTAACACCAATGCCGTTAATGGCAGTGAATTTTGATCCGTTAACCAATGTTTTAATTTAAAAAAACTACTTTGTAATGCATAAATTAAAATGACAAAAATAAAGAAGCCAATCCATTTGCTTGTGTTAACTTTTTTTAATTTTTGCCACATAAATTATAAAGTTTGCTCTAAAATATCTAACACTAGTTGATCAAAACTGATGCCCGCTTCTTTAGCTGCCTTGGGCACCAAACTTGTTTCTGTCATTCCTGGCACAGTGTTTACTTCTAATAGGAACCAGTTATTGTTTTTATCGCGCATAAAGTCAACTCGTCCCCAACCAACACAACCAATTGCTTTAAACGCTTCTTCAGCTAACTGGTTAAGTGTAGTCAGTTCATCTTCTGCTAAACCACAAGGACAAAGGTATTGAGTTTCTGTCGACTGATATTTTGCTTGATAATCATAAAACACATTGTTTGTTTTCATACTAATGGCAGGTAATGCTTTGCCATTTAATATCGACACGGTAAATTCATCGCCAGTGATCCATGATTCCAACAATACTTTGTGATCGAACTTAAATGCTTCATTCAATGCATCAACTAACTGCTCTGGTGTATCTGCTTTTGCCATTCCAATGCTAGAGCCTTCATGTACAGGCTTTACCATCACACAACCCGATAAGCGATTGAGTATATCGCTTACCGTAGTCGGATCAAAGTTATCTTTGATAATAATTTGATAATTGGCTGTAGGCAGTTGACAACTTTGCCAAATTTGCTTTGTTTTAGCTTTATCCATGCCGATTGCCGAGCTCGATACGTCACTGCCAGTGAAAGGAATATTTAAGGTATTTAAGAAGCCTTGAATAGTCCCATCTTCACCACCACGCCCATGTAAAACAATAAAGGCACGGTCAAAACCCAAAGATTTAATTTTTGAAATATCATCTATTTTAGGATCGATAGGATGTGCATCGACACCTTTTCTGATTAACGCGTCTAATACCGCTTTCCCTGACTTAAGAGAGACTTCACGTTCCGCACTATTACCACCAAGCAAAACTGCTACTTTACCAAAGTTTATTGCCATTATTTTTTGCTCGCCTGTTTCATTTTTTCAATATCTAATTTTAATTCAGCTAGTGTTTTTACCACAGCACCAATATTGCCCGCTCCTTGTGTCAGTACAAGGTCATCATCTTGAATAACATTAGCTAAGATGCCAGGTAACGCTTCAGGTGAAGGAACAAAAATAGGCTCTCTATCGCTTTGCTGACGAATGGTTCGACATAAAGAACGGCTATCAGCGCCTGCTATCGGTACTTCGCCAGCAGCATAAACTTCAAGTAATAATAATTGATCAACTTGTGATAACACATGAGCAAAGTCTTCATAAAGATCACGTGTGCGCGTATAACGATGCGGTTGATAAGCCATTACTAAGCGCTTTTCAGGCCAGCCTTCACGTGCAGCATTGATCGTTGCCTGTACTTCCGTTGGGTGATGGCCATAGTCATCGGCTAACATTGCCTTACCATTGCCTGTTTCAAACTCACCGTATTGCTCAAATCGACGACCAATACCTTCAAAACTTTCTAAAGCAGCTAAGATTGCGCTATCTGCAATATCATCTTCCATTGCCACAGCAATAGAGGCAGCAGCATTAAGTGCATTATGCTTACCAGGCAGATTTAAATGAATAATTAAATCAGGTTTATTGGCTCTATGCACAATAAACTCACTGCGACTCACTGTTTGTTTAAAGCTTGAAATACGCACATCTGCTTGCTCATGAAAACCGTAAGTAATACATTGGCGAGCAAAACGTGGAATTAAGCTTTCTACAACTTCATCATCTAAACAGACAACAGCAGTTCCGTAAAACGGTAAGTTATGAATAAATTGAACAAAGGTATCTTTTAATACTTCAAAGTCCCCTTGATAAGTATCCATGTGATCCGCTTCAATATTAGTGACAACAGACACCATTGGTTGTAGATGTAAGAAAGACGCATCACTCTCATCTGCTTCAGCGATTAAGTAGCGGCTTTGACCTAATTTAGCATTGGTACCAGCACTATTTAATAATCCACCAATAACAAAAGTAGGATCTAAATCAGCTTCTCTATAAATACTTGCAATTAAGCTGGTTGTCGTTGTTTTACCGTGTGTACCGGCCACTGCGACGCCGTGTCTATAACGCATCAATTCTGCTAACATTTCAGCACGACGTACCACAGGAATTCTTGCTTGCTGCGCAGCTAATAACTCAGGGTTTTCTGCACTAATCGCAGTAGAAACAACCACCACTGAAGCGCCATAAATATTTTCTTGGGTATGGCCAATAAAAACTTCCGCACCGATTGAACGAAGGTGTTTAACCACTCTGTTTTCGGCAATATCAGAGCCAGTTACTTTATAACCCTCATTGGCTAAAACCTCTGCAATACCACTCATACCGGCACCACCAATACCAACGAAATGAATCTGTTTTACACGACGCATTTCAGGGATCATTGTACGGATTTCAGCTAATTTAATTTTTGTCATCGGAATTCACTTATGCGTTATTTTTTTACTAAAGAATTACAAACTTCAGCGACTTTATCTGTTGCATCGGTTATTGCTACATTTTTACAGTTATGACTCATTTCACTGAGCAACTGCCTATTTTCACTTAATGTCCGCAAAGATTCACTTAATTTATCTACATTCAACTCATTTTGAGCAATTAACAAGGCAGCCTTAGCATCCACTAAACTCTGCGCATTTTTTGTTTGATGATCATCAACTGCATGCGGTAACGGCACAAAAATGGCTGGTAAGCCAACAGCAGCGACTTCCGCAACTGTTAATGCGCCTGCCCGACAAATAATAACATCTGCCCAATCATAAGCTGCTGCCATATCTTTAATAAAATCATGGACTTGATAATCAACATTTGTCTCTTTGTAAAGCCCTAATACTTGCTCAGAGTTACCTTTACCAGTTTGATGACAAATAGACACTTGAGTTTGATCAAAGTTCATTAACGCCTGTGGTATTGTCTCATTCAACACTTTTGCACCAAGACTACCGCCAATCACCAATATTTTCAAAGGCATAGCAATATCAGAAATCACCTTTTCATGCAATTCCAAAAGCTCTTTTCTAATAGGGTTACCCACTAAAACAGCCTTTTCGCCTGAAAAAGCACCGCTAAAGCCCATTAATACCTTTTTAGAAAAGCGTGAGAGTAATCGATTAGTCATTCCTGCTGCTGCATTCTGTTCATGTAATATCACAGGGACACCTAGCGTCCAAGCTGCGATACCACCAGGGCCACTTGCAAAGCCACCCATCCCTAACACTAAATCAACTTTTCTTTCTTTGATCACTTTACGTGCTTGAAAAATAGACTTTAAGATTTGAAAAGGCGCTTTCAGTAACCGCTTTAAACCATTACCTCGTACACCAACAACATCAATAAAATTAATTTCATAACCGTGTTCAGGGACTAAATTAGCTTCCATTCGTGAAGCAGTACCTAGCCAACTCACTTGCCATCCTTGCTGTCTTAATTTATCTGCTACAGCAATACCAGGAAAGACATGACCACCAGTCCCTCCGGCCATTACTAGCAAGGTTTTATTATTGTTCATTATTAGTCTCTCTTACTAAAGTTGGCTGTAAAGCTGCTTTAACTTTCTTTACTTTGTTCTTTTTACTTACCACTTTTTTGGGCTTTTTCCGTGTTTCGTAATCAATACGTAAAACTAAACCAACAGCAATAGCAATTGTTATTAAACTCGAACCGCCATAACTAATCAGCGGTAAGGTTAATCCTTTTGTTGGTGCAATTCCTGATGCGGCACCAATATTAACTGCGGTTTGAAAAGCAAACCAAATAGCGACACCGATAGCAACATAGCCGCCAAAAAGGTTGTTATTCTCTAAAGCACGCTTACCAATACTAAAGGCTTTATAGACTAAGATAAATTCTAAAATAATAACTAGACTTACCCCGATAAACCCTAACTCTTCCGCTAAAATAGCCATGATAAAGTCGGTATGCGCTTCTGGTAAATATTCTAATTTCTGGACAGAGTTACCTAACCCTTCCCCAAACCAACCACCACGGCCAAATGCCATCAGTGATTGTGTTAATTGATAACTACGCCCAAATGGGTCTGCCCATGGGTCTAAGAAACCAAAGACACGTGCCATTCGATATGGAGAGGTCACGATAAGTAAAATAATCATTGCCAGTAGGGAAATAGCAATACTCACGAATGAAATCATACGAGCATTAGCAATAAACAACATACCCATCATGATCACAACAATTACCACTGTTGAACCTAAATCGGGTTGTAACATCAGTAATAATGCTAATAAGGTCAATACCGCTAATGGTTTTATGAAGCCTTTAATCGTGTCAACCACCTCTTTATGACGACGTATTAAGTAGCTGGATACGAATAAAACAATGGCAAGTTTAGTAAATTCCGATGGTTGAATATTAAGAGGGCCTAACCTTAACCAACGAAGTGAACCATTTACCTCTGTACCAATTACAAGTACCGCTATTAAAGAGAATGTTGAAGCAAACAGTAATAATGGGGTGTATTGATGCCAACGATCAATGGGGATAGAAACAACAAATGCGAGAATAAATAAACACAAAATAAGGTAAATAAAATGACGTTTTAAAAACTGAAATGGATCATCAGATAATGCGATGCCTTCAGGCATAGAAGAGGAAGCAACAATCACTAACCCTATTCCCATTAGGGTAAACACTAGCGCCAAAAGTGAACGATCGTAAGGGCTACTTTGTGGGTTAAGAGAGCGTAGAAAAACCCCTAGCTTTTTCCCGAATTTGCTATCAATCACTTTTTTCATGTTAAACCTTAGTTTCTAGTGAATTCACTACATCAACAAAGTGATCGCCGCGGGCCATAAAATTCTTATACATATCTAAGCTCGCGCAAGCAGGTGTTAAGATAGCTAAATCACCTTCATGAGCATATTCATGAATATGTTTAACTGCTTGTTGTAAATTATCTACTACAACAGCTTTATTAGATTGGGCAGCAATCGCATCGGCATCTTGACCAAAACAGACAATTTGCCCTGCTACTTCTGAAAGTGCATCACTAAGTTCTGAGAAATCAGCACCTTTACCATCGCCACCTAAAATAACATGAACCTGCCCTGAAATTGTCTCAGATAAACCCAATAAGGCCGCTTGTGTTGCACCGACATTAGTAGCTTTAGAGTCGTTTATCCAACGTACACCTTGCACTTCCTTAACAAATTCACAGCGGTGTTTTAATCCTTTATATGTCTGCAGCGTTTTCAACATCGACGACATTGGCAACGCAACTTGCGAACCTAAAGCAAGGGCCGCTAAGGCATTCATCCAGTTATGCTTACCACTTAATTTTAATTGTGAGCAAGCAAGCAATGGTTGTCCTTCAAAACTTAAATAAGTTTGTTTATTTTGCTCAGTAAGACCGTATTGTTGCTGATCAAAGCCAAAACTAATTTGAGGCATCATTTGAGTAAACGTTAAGGAATCATCACGATTAATCAACGACATCTTAGTTTGTTGGTAAATCTTATGCTTTGCATCGGTATAAGCTTGATAACTTGGATAACGGTCCAAATGATCTTCACTGACATTTAAAATAGTTGCTACCGTTGCATTAAGTGATTCTGTGGTTTCTAATTGAAAACTAGATAACTCTAGAATATAGAGCGTTCGAGATGGGTCTAGCAAATCTAAAGCAGGCACGCCGATATTACCGCCTACTCCCACATTCACACCTGCTTCACTTGCCATTTCACCTAACAAGCTAGTCACCGTACTCTTACCATTAGAACCGGTAATAGTAACTAATTTAGTATCGGTGTATTGAGATGTATTTAACTCACGAGCAAATAGCTCTATATCCCCAATAACCTCAACTCCCTGCAACTTTGCTTGGGCAATTGCAGGTGTCGATAAAGCAATACCTGGACTCACCACCAAGGTATCAAATTGTAGCAAACGCTCAGCGACCAATGGGCCAATAATCAATTCAGTTTGTGAAGAAAGCTGTTCTTTACCTGGCGGCTCAGCTCGCGTATCAAAAACCGTAACATCAACCCCTTTTTTAGTGAAAAAGGTGACACAGGATAACCCTGTGACACCTAACCCAATAACAGCAATTTGCTTTGAATGCATGTTAACGCACCTTCAGTGTAACTAAGCCAATAAGTACTAATACAATAGTGATGATCCAAAATCGAACGATAACACGTGGTTCCGGCCAACCTTTTTTCTCATAGTGATGGTGAATAGGCGCCATTCTAAAGATACGTTGTTTACGCATTTTATAAGACCCTACTTGTAAGATAACTGACACGGTTTCAAGCACGAAGATACCACCCATGATCACTAACAAAAACTCTTGGCGTACTAGTACCGCAATCACACCTAAAATCGCGCCTAATGCCAGTGAACCCACATCGCCCATAAAGACCTGTGCAGGATAAGTATTAAACCATAAAAAGCCTAAGCCAGCCCCAGCAATGGTGCCACAAATAATAACTAACTCACTAGCCTGTGGAATATAAGGAATGAACAGATAATGTGAATAGTTAACATGACTTGTTAAGTAAGCAATTAAAGCAAAAGCAGAGGCAACCATTACCGTCGGCATAATCGCTAAGCCATCAAGACCATCGGTTAAATTCACCGCATTACTACTACCAACGAGTGTAAAATAAACAAGTGGAATAAACAGTAAACCAAGGTATGGCATATATTCTTTAAAGAAAGGAACCACTAACGTTAATTGTGCATCGCCTGATGCAGTCAAATACAAAACAACACCAATCGTTAATGCCGTCACTGATTGCCAAAAATATTTCCAACGGGCAATCAAACCATCCGGGTGTTTACGCACAACTTTTAAATAGTCATCCATAAAACCAATTGCACCAAAAGAAACTGTCGTAAATAACACAACCCATACATAAAGGTTGTCTAGTCTTGCCCATAAAACAGTACTCAACACAATTGCAGCCAGTATCAAAATACCGCCCATTGTTGGCGTCCCAGCTTTACTGAAATGAGACTCAGGGCCGTCATCACGAACCACTTGTCCAATTTGTTGACTTTGCAAATATCGTATTAGTTTAGGCCCAGCCCATAACGAAAATGCAAGCGCTGTTAATACAGCAAAAACCATTCTTACAGATAAGTAAGTCAATACATTAAAAAATGTAAAATGACTCGAAAGTAACTCTGCTAACCAGACTATCATTTTTAAAATCCTATTTTATAACGCAGTTAAACTGCCAAAGATGGGTAGTTTAAACACTGTATTTTTGTTTAATGAAAGTAACAATATCTTCCATTTTGGCACTACGTGAGCCCTTCACAAGAACCACAACATTGTTTTTTTGTGTCCGTAGAAAAGCATCTATCGCCACTTCAAGTTGGCCTTTCTCTGAAAAGTGTTCTGCATCAGCATTTTTAGAGGCGGCATTATACTCATGTGTTGCTAATTGACTCAAACTTCCAACCGTAAATAATTTATCTATTTCTTTATCTTTTGCATACGCTCCAATGGTTTTATGTTCTTGTTTTGCATATTCGCCTAATTCACCCATATCACCACAAACCAGTACTCGCGTTGAATGTGCATATTGTGATAATAAATCGATACCAGCCCTTACTGAGGCAGAGTTAGCGTTATAAGTATCGTCTATCACGGTTAATGTGTCAGAAATAACCGTCGAATTTACTCGACCAGCAACTTGTTGTAACGTTTCTAAACCTTGTTTGATGTCGTTTAATGAACAACCTAATGCAAAGGCCATTGAACTCGCAGCTAACGCATTACTGACATTGTGTTGACCGGGTATATTTAACTGTATTTGAGTTGATTGATCAGTAGCTGCTAACAGACCTTTTTTGATCGTTAACTTAAAACTGGCTTGGCCTAATGGGTTATTTACAATCTCAGTTGCAAAACAATCAACTTGTGGTGCATTGTTGATAGTCGAGTCAATTTGAGAGAAGGTAATAAATGGCTGTTTTTTATTGCTTAGCTTAGTAATAAAATCTTGTGCAAAATTAGCATCTAAATTAACCACAGCAATACCTGATTTATCTAGGCTATCCCAAATCTCAGATTTCGCTTTCGCAACCCCTTCTAATGAACCAAAACCTTCAAGATGCGCAGGCATTACATTATTTACCAAAGCCACATTAGGTTTTGCAAGCGTCGATGTATAGGCTATTTCGCCAATGTGGTTCGCACCAAGTTCTACTACTGCAAATGCATGCTGCTTTTGTAGACGCAGCAATGTTAAAGGTAAACCGATGTCGTTATTGAAGTTACCTGCTGTTGATAGAACCGTGTCTGCATCGCCACAGTATGCGGTTAAAATCGCAGTTAATAATTCTTTACAAGTGGTTTTACCGTTACTTCCTGTGATTGCAGCACATTTTAAGCCAGTTACTTGTTGTTTCACATAACTGCCTAATAAACCTAGTGCAATACGTGTATCTTCTACTTCAACAACAATCGAGTCTGCTGGTAGTGATATTTCACTACTTGCTTCAACTAGAACAACACTTGCGCCTTTATCTATAGCACTTTGTAATAATTGATGGGCATCGAAACTCGGCCCTTTTAACGCGATGAACAAATCCGATGGCTGAATAGTACGCGTATCGGTACTGACATTTTCAATAACGGTATTGGCACAGTTATTTAATGTTTGAAAGCCTTTCTTTAACACGCCATTAGTGGCCAAGCACAACTGCTCTACAGTGATTGCGATCATATTTACCTACTTTTATTGTTCCTGTGCGATCAATTCAGACAAGCATTCACGATCACTATAATGTACTTTTTTATCACCAAAAATTTGATAATCTTCATGGCCTTTTCCAGCAACAAGTATGATATCGCCATTGTTGGCGGTGGCGAGTAAATGCATAAGAGCTTGCTTACGATCATGTATAACTGTTGCAGTATCTGCTTGGGTTAACCCTTTTTTAATATCGTCGACAATGGCTTTAGCATCTTCTGTACGAGGGTTATCATCAACAATAATCACATGATCTGCACCCTGCTCGGCCGCTTTTGCCATTTCAGCTCGTTTACCTTTATCGCGATCACCGCCGCAACCAAAAACAGCAATAATCCGCCCTTGTTGCTCGTCTTTATGTTTTTGAAGTGCATTTAATGCATTAGATAAGGCATCAGGAGTATGGGCATAATCAACAACAAAGGTTAAATTTTGCTTTTCAAAAAAGTATTGCTCCATTCTTCCCGGTACAACCGTTAATTGTGCAAGCACGGTTTGAATTTGCGCGATTGAGTAACCATCTGCCAATAATGCACAACTTACAGCAGCAATATTAGACACATTAAAATCACCATAGAATGGCGCTTGAATCTGACCTTCACCCCAACTAGAGTTAAAATCAAATACAATGCCTTGCGCTAAATAAGCCACGTGTTCAATTTTAAAGTACTGTTTATTATTAGTAGCTTGCACACCATAAGCGATAGCATTGGGATACTGGCTTAACCATTCACGACCAACTGGATCATCAGCATTAATAATGCGATGTTTTAGAGGAAAGTTTTCAAACAATATTTTTTTAGCATCGGCATAAGCCTGCATAGTGCCGTGATAATCTAAATGGTCACGAGTCAAATTAGTAAAAATAGCAGTAGAAAAGGGAATCGCAGCAACGCGCCCTTGAATCAAACCATGCGATGACACTTCCATGATAGTGTATTGCGCACCTTGTTGCTGGTAGCTACTTAACTCTCTACAAACAGAAATAGCATCCAAGGTGGTATTAAGGCTGGCTTTTAATTGACCATATAGTCCATTGCCAATCGTGCCCATTTGCGCACTTTGTTGTTTTAACAACATATAACTATTAGCTAGCAAACTAGCGATGGTTGTTTTACCGTTTGTACCGGTAATAGCGGTCACTGGATGGCAATTATTACTTGGGAAATAAAAACGCATAGCGATATCACTAAGGTAGTGATGTAATTTATATACTTTGACAATAACCGTATTCTGTTGATGCTCTATTACACCATGCTGCTCTTGTTCAGTGGTTTCTGAAAGTACAGCAACAGCACCTGCAACAATAGCGTTTTGAATAAACTGGCGACCATCACTTAACGCCCCCTGCAAAGCGACAAATAGGTCGCCCGAGGTAACATTTCGGCTATCTAAGGTCATGCCCGAAATGGCAATATTTAAAGACGCAATGGTAGATTGCGCCTGAGGATCAAGTAACAGCTTGTATGAAGGTTTAGAAAGTAACCAAAGAAGTGTACAAGTAGCTATACTTTGATCTGCTCCTCGATCTATCATTTTGCCTCCAAATAGGTGTAACTTTGCTCTCCACCATCTGGTAATACATGTGTTAACAATAAAGTACTTTTCATCACCGCAGAGAAAACAGGTGCAGCAACATCACCCGCATAATAACGATCACCTTGCGGTTCATTAATCATCACAGCAATAGCGAATCTAGGTCTTGAAGCTGGCGCTAATCCTGCAAATACCGCGACATAATCGTCACCATAACCACCTGCAACGGCTTTTCGAGAGGTTCCGGTTTTACCAGCAATGCGATATCCCTCTACTTTTGCTTTACGTGCAGTACCGCCTTGCTCTGTTACCCCTTCCATCATCGCCACAACTTCACGTGCAATATTACTCGGAATAACCTGTTCGCCAGGTTGTTGAGTACCTTTAATAATAGAAAGAGGATATTGAACACCGCCACTGCCTAAAATAGCATAAGCTTTAGCTAGTTGAAGCGTGGTTGCGGTGATACCATAACCGAAAGACATAGTTGCTAATTCAAAATCAGACCAACGGTGACGGAAAGGTAAACGTCCTACACTTTCACCGATTAAACCAATACCCGTATCATTACCTAAACCAAAATCAGCAAAGGTTTGTTGCAATTGCTCTGGTTTTAAACGCAACGCTAATTTACTTACCCCTACATTACTTGATTTTTTAAGTATCTTAGCAAGACTCATTTTCCCGTAGTTATGGCTATCTCGTACACGTCGCCCACCAACATTCATCCAACCTGGAGAAGTATTCACTATCTCATCAACATCAGTTTTCTTATTAATAAGCGCACTTGCTACTACTAATGGCTTAACTGTAGAGCCTGGCTCAAATGTATCTGTGATTGCTCGGTTACGTAATTTATAAGCTTGGTATTGGTCACGGTCATTTGGATTAAAAGATGGATAGTTAGCCATCGCATAAATTTCACCGGTATTAATATCAATCACCACAATAGAACCTGAAGTTGCATTATTGATTTTAATTGAACGTTTAAGTTCGCTGTAGGCGACAGCTTGGATACGTTGATCAATCGTTAGCTGTAAATTACCCGCTAATTTTTTCTCTTTAAGAATTTCGATATTATCAATGACATTACCTAATCGGTCTTTACGTACTTTTTTGGCACCTGCTTGCCCTTCAAGATATGCATTGTAACTTTTCTCAATGCCTTCAATCCCTTGTGAATCTAAGTCTGTTAACCCAAGAATATTGGCATTGATCTCACCTGTAGGGTAAAAACGATGTGACTCTAACTGACTAGAAATACCTTTTAGTTTAAGCTGTTTGATGTATTGAACGACAGGATCATTAACTTGACGCTTTAGATAAGCAAATCGTGATTTTGGCTTTTGAATTGTTTTCGCCAGATCATCGATATTAATATCTAATACTGATGCTAATGCCGGCCATTTTTTAGACTCGTAGAAATATTTTTTAGTATGTTTTTCAATACCCGTTTTAGGATTAACTACAGCACTTGCTTCCCACTCTTCACGTGTAAATGCAAAGTGTTTTTTTACTTCTTTTGGATCAACCCAAATTGCAAATGCAGGTACACTAATCGCCAATTCTTCGCCATTACGATCTTCAATATTACCACGATGAGCAACTGAAGTTGTTACACGTAGGCTACGCTTATCAGCTTCATTAGTGAGGTAGTCAGGCTCTATCACTTGAATAAAAGCCAAGCGCGCAATTAACGCAACTGCGATCATGAAAATAGCACCGGCAACAAAAACGTAACGACCTGATGAATAGGTCAAGTACACCTTGTTTTTACGGGTTTGTGAGTTTCCTTTCGCCTTTGTTGCTGTCCGTTTTTTATTCATCGAATTTCCACTAATACACTATTTTCTTTAGTTGGTTGCGCCATCGATAATTTATTTCTGGCAACAAAACGTATTCTGCTATGCTCATCGAGCGTGTGCTCTTCAATTAACAAATTTCTCCACTCAATCATTAAGTTATCTTTCTGTTGTGAAAGTAACTCTTTTTGTGTGACTAAACTACGTGTTTCATGCGTCACATAAATGTTATATAAAGCACTGATTAATATTAATATTCCTAGAATAACTAGGACTATATTTTTACGTAAATCATGTAGAATCAGTAACAAAAAGTTATCTTGAGTGTTTGACACTTACTTCACCTCAGGCTGTCTTATCTTAATAGCTACACGTAGCACAGAGCTTCGTGATCGAGGGTTTAATTTAATTTCATTAGCAGTAGGTTTTAATGCTTTGCCAACTGATTTAAGGTTCTTACCGTCTTGCATTTGAGCATCAGTTAATGGCAAACCAGCTGGGTATTCAGGACCCTTTTCGTGTTTGCGAATGAAACGTTTTACAATGCGATCTTCTAAAGAGTGGAAACTAATCACTGATAACTGACCACCAATAGCCAAAATATCCAATGCGCCATCTAATACTTTATGAATCTCTTCAAGTTCACTATTTATGTAAATTCTGATGCCTTGGAAACTACGTGTAGCAGGATGTTTTTTCTGGTCGCGTCTAGGACACAGGCGCTCAATTAACTGCGCAAGTTGTAAAGTACGAGTAAAAGGAGTCTCTTCACGATCAGCAACAATGGCACGTGCGATTCGATAAGCGAACTTTTCTTCACCGAAGGTTTTTAACGCCCAGCCGATATCATCAACATCAGCTTTTGCTAACCAATCTGCAGCGCTAATACCTGAAGTAGGATCCATTCTCATATCTAATGGTCCATCACGCATAAAGCTAAAGCCACGTTCAGCATCGTCTAATTGCGGAGAAGACACCCCTAAATCTAATAAAACCCCATCTACTTTTCCAGCTAAGCCCATTTCTTTAATGTAATCAGCGAGCCCAGAAAAAGGACCGTGTACAATATCGAAACGACTATCTTCAAGTTTTAATGCTTCAGCAGTTGCGATGGCACGAGGGTCTCGGTCAATGGCAATTAAACGACCATTGGGACCTAATTTAGATAAGATATGACGAGAATGTCCGCCACGCCCAAAAGTACCATCAACATAGATACCATCTGGTTTAATTGCGAGCCCATCTACAGCTTCATCTAGTAATACGGTTATATGCTCACTCATTAAAACGAGAACTCCTTCAGAGAATCACTTAATTCCATGCCTAATGACATATCAGTTTGTAGATCTTGCTGTACTTGTTGATGCCACACTTGCTCATCCCAGATTTCGAATTTGTTCAACTGACCTACCAACATAATTTTTTTATCTAACTTTGCATGCTGACGAAGTGTAGGCGCAATCAAGGTACGCCCGGTTTTATCTAACTCACATTCGCTTGCATGGCCTAATATCAAACGCTGAATTCGACGTTCTTGTGGGTTAGTACTTGATAAACCACGTAATTTTTCTTCGATCAACAACCATTCATGCAAGGGATAAAGTAGTAAACAATTTTGCGATTGAAAATCAATGGTGCACACAAATTGGCCCTGACAATGCTCAGTCAGCCAATCACGATACCGAGTAGGAATCGCAATTCGTCCTTTTGTGTCTAAATTAATTGCATTTGCACCACGTAACATGAGCATTCAATTCCATTGATTTATGAGTTTAAAACCCACTTTTTTTAAAAAAATCCACAAATTGGCACTTTTCCCCACTTTTGACCACTAAGTCTAATAAATTACTGCATATTTGCAAGTAATGGATCTATCTAATTAGTGTTTAAGATCTTGCTTTGATTGGTAAGGTATTTTATTTATTGCGAAATTCGCTTAATAAAAAGGTGAAATTAACCTCAAAAGGCATCCAATTATTGTGTTGCGTGATATACTCCGCTGCTGAAAACAATTTAACTAATAAACTCGGAAGGAAATTCCCTTGCAAGACGAACAATTAAAAGCATTTATCATCAATCAACTTGAAGACATGAAAGCAAAAGAAATCGTAACAATTGATGTTGCAGATATCTCAGATGTAACAGATACACTTATTATTTGTACTGGAACATCTAAACGTCATGTCCGCTCAATCGCAGAGCAAACAGCTTTAGCAGCTAAAAATGCCGGTGAAGTACCACTAGGTGTTGAAGGATTAGAAGGTAGTGACTGGGTACTAATTGATTTAAGTAACGTCGTTGTGCATGTAATGCAAGACGAAACGCGTCAATTCTACCAACTAGAAAAACTATGGACTGAAACAGCATAATGAAAATTCAGCTAATTGCAGTAGGCACTAAAATGCCAGACTGGGTTGAAAAAGGTTACCAAGAATATGCACGTCGTTTCCCAAAAGAGATGCAACTTGAGTTAGTGGAAATTAACGCAGGTAAACGTGGCAAAAATGCGGACATTAAACGTATTTTAAAAAAAGAAGGTGAACTTACCCTAGAGGCCATTCCTAAAGGTAATAAAATTGTTACTTTAGAAGTAACTGGGAAATCTTGGACAACCGAACAATTAGCAAGTGAAATGACTAAGTGGCAGCATGATGGACGTAATATTAGTTTATTAATTGGTGGACCAGAAGGCCTTGCCCCTGAATGTATTAAGCTATCAGAGCAGCGTTGGTCTTTATCTGCACTAACTTTACCTCACCCTTTGGTTAGAATTATTGTTGCAGAAAGTTTGTATCGTGCGTTTACACTTACCATTAATCACCCTTACCATAGAGAATAATGGTGAAAAACAAACGTAATAGCATTCGTAACCACAGTGCAGAATCTGCACTCTTCATGCGCAGAACCATTTTTGTTTTTTTCATGATCTTGTTAGGGGTTGGTATTCTCGTCACTAACCTCTATTACTTACAAATAAAATCTTTCGACACTTACAAAACGCGATCTAATGCCAATAGAATCAGTGTACAAACTGTCCCTCCTAATCGAGGACTCATTTACGACCGTAATGGTGTTATCCTAGCCGAAAACAGGCCTGTTTATAGCCTACAGGTGATCGTTAATAAAACTAATGACCTTCAAAATGATTTAGAAAGATTAACTGATTTACTGAATCTAACTGAAGATGAGCTAACGGACTTCAAAAAAAATAACAACTACTCCCGTTCTTTCAAAGCCGTCACTATTCGTAACCAACTCACTCCTAAAGAAGTCGCGCTATTCACTGTTAATCAGCACCTCTTTAAGGGTTTCTCAATCAAAGCCAGCTTAAAACGCTATTACCCTTACGGTGACTCTTTTACTCATTTATTAGGCTATATTGCTAAAATAAATAGTCGTGATTTAGAAAAAATTAATGAAAAAGGTGAGCGTGCTAGATACCAAGGCACTAACTATATAGGTAAGCTAGGTATTGAAAAATATTATGAAGATATTTTACATGGTGAACCTGGACAGCGCCAAGTCGAAGTAGATAGTTGGGGAAAAGTAATACGTACATTAAGTTTTACTGCACCTACTCCAGGTAAAGACTTAACGCTAAATGTCGATGTTAATTTACAATTAAAAGCGCAAGAATTGCTAGGTGACTCACGTGGTAGCATCATATTAATGAATGCTAAAACAGGGGCTATTTTAAGTTTAGTATCTGCTC
This sequence comes from Psychromonas aquatilis, assembly GCF_038155185.1. Taxonomy (NCBI): domain Bacteria; kingdom Pseudomonadati; phylum Pseudomonadota; class Gammaproteobacteria; order Alteromonadales; family Psychromonadaceae; genus Psychromonas; species Psychromonas aquatilis. The sequence goes on along the minus strand of NZ_JBAKAZ010000021.1, from coordinate 24,490 downwards.
CAAGTTACGATCCCAATTTATTCGTGACAGGGATTAGCCAAAAACAATACCAAGCATTACTATCTTCAAAAGATCGCCCTCTCATCAATCGCTCTACACAAGGACGATACCCGCCTGCATCAACCATTAAACCGCAAATGGCATTACTGGCATTGAATGAAAAAGTGATCACAGAAGAAACAAAAATATTCGATCCAGGTTGGTGGATTGTACCTAATTCAAAACGACGCTTCCGTGATTGGAAACGTTGGGGACACGGCTTAGTTGATGTATTCCATGCAATAGAACAAAGTTGTGACACTTTTTTCTATGATGCGGCTTATAAGCTAGGTATCGACCGTATTAATCCATTCATGAAACTGTTTGGTTTTGGTGAATATAGTGGCTTAGATATTGCTGAAGAAACAAAAGCAATTATGCCTTCTCGTGACTGGAAACGTAGTCGCTTTAATCAGCCTTGGTATGATGGAGACACTATTTCCATTGGTATTGGCCAAGGTTACTGGACAGTTACACCTATTCAGTTAACTAAAGCAACCGCTATATTAGCCAGAAAAGGTCAAAATGTTGAGCCACATATACTACGCTCAATGACTTTAGGTGGCAAAACTGAAACACCAGAACATGACAATAAACAAATAGTTAACTTAGAAAAACAACGCTACTGGGAAATCGCCCTAGAAGCTATGCAAGGTGTTACCAGTAAAAAAAGAGGGACTGGGTTTAAAGCATTTGGTGATGCTGAATATACTGTGGCTGGTAAATCAGGAACAGCACAGGTGATTAACATTAAAGATGGCGAAAGATACGATGCCAGTAAAATCGATGAACGTCATCGTGACAATGCAATGTTTGTTGCTCTTGCTCCTTTTGAATCACCAGAGGTAGTTGTTTCTGTCGTATTAGAAAATGCAGGTGGTGGTAGTAGTAACGCAGCACCAATAGCACGTGCCTTACTTGACGAATACTTTAAAAAACCTGAAGAAACCACTTCAAATACAACACCAGGTTCATAATTATGGTTAGTACACAAGCTCAAAAAAGTATCTTTTATCGCCTGCATATTGACCCGTATCTATTGCTTGGCCTATTTGCACTAATGAGTATTAGTTTAACTGTTTTATACTCAGTTGATGGGATAGAGATGGTCTATCGCCAACTGACTCGCCTCGCGATCGCACTTGTCGTGATGATAGGCCTTGCACAGGTACCACCTGAATATTATCAGCGATGGACTCCCGCTATCTTTATTATCAGTGTTTTGCTGTTAGTTGCGGTACTGGCTTTTGGGCACACAGGGAAAGGGGCACAACGTTGGTTAGACCTTGGCTTTACCAAGTTTCAACCTTCCGAAATAATGAAACTGATTATGCCATTAATGGTTGCCTACTATGTTAGCCAACACACCTTACCAACACGGCTAAAGCAAGGGATCATCGCCTTATGTTTAGTGATCATACCGACCTTATTAATTGCTAAACAACCGGATCTTGGTACCTCGATTTTAGTCGCCTCCTCTGGTATTTTTGTGCTGTTTTTATCTGGTATCTCGTGGATTTATATCGGCCTTGCTGTAACCGCTGTTTTAGCCTTCATCCCTATTTTATGGTACTTCTTAATGCTTGATTATCAGCGCGGGCGAGTATTAACGTTACTTAACCCAGAAGCGGATCCCTTAGGCGCTGGGTACCATATCATTCAGTCTAAAATTGCCATTGGCTCTGGTGGTTTATTAGGCAAAGGCTGGATGCTCGGTACACAATCCCAATTGGAGTTTTTACCAGAACGACATACTGATTTTATCTTCTCTGTTTTCTCTGAAGAATTTGGGTTTGTAGGGGTGTTAGTATTATTAAGTATTTACATCTTACTCATTGGACGAGGCCTGTGGATAGCAAACCAAGCACAGGATGCATTCACCAAATTAATTGCTGGTAGTATTATTTTAACTTTCTTTGTTTATGTTTTTGTAAACATTGGCATGGTGAGTGGTTTACTACCCGTTGTAGGCGTGCCTTTACCTATCGTTAGCTTTGGTGGTACATCTATTGTAACCTTGCTTGCTGGATTTGGTATTTTAATGTCTATCCATACCCATAAACGCTTTAATATCAAACGGTAAAAATGAAATGAAAAAAATAGTTAACTTATGCCTCGTCAGTCTTTTTTTAACGGCTTGTAGTAGCAACAATACTGAGACTCCTACAGTAGACGACAGAAATGACGACCCAAATAAAGGCCGTTATCAATACAGTCAAGATCATGCACCTGCTGACATCCCTAATTTAGACGATGTTGAAGATGCAGTGCCTCGTTATGAACCCTACTCTCGCGGTGGCAACAAAGATTACCGTTTACGTGGTGTTGATTATAAAGTGTGGCGAGATATCACTGAATTAACCGAAAAAGGCGGAGCATCATGGTACGGCAATAAGTTCCATGGGCATTTAACTGCAAATGGTGAACGTTATGATATGTTTGAAATGACTGCAGCCCATAAAAACTTACCTTTACCAAGTTATGTTCAAGTAACTAACCTCGAGAATAACAAGAAAGTGATTGTACGCGTTAATGATCGAGGACCTTTCCATGAAGGACGTATTATTGATCTTTCCTACGCCGCTGCAAATAAATTAGGCATCTTAGCAGCGGGTACAGGACAAGTTGAAATCGAATTGATCCATTTCCCAAAAGAAGCAGAGGCAAACGCTTCAGCATCAGAAAAAGAGACAACAACTAGCACAACAAGCGAACACTTTAATATTCAATATTTGGTGACTTCAAGCGCAGATAAAGCGGTGCGACTATCAAAAGAGATCAAAGCAAAATATAAAGTCAGCACTTTCTTCGACCAAAAAGATAACCTTTATTTCTTACGCCTTGGGCCTGTTGGCAGTGAGTCAAAAGCCAAACAATTATTGGAGTCGTTAAAGGCTGATTATCCAAACGCATTTATTATTGATTTAGGCCACTAATACCAATCACACTAATTAACTGATCTATTTTACTTGCTAAAATAACTTATTTCTTCGTTGTAATTTTCGCAAATAGAACAACTATTTAACTCAAATTACGCCTTAAACTAAGTCATTTTTTCTGCGTAAAATTTAGATCACTTATTTAATATAATTGGTATAAGCAAAAAAGCCACTATTTTATCGAAAATAGTGGCTTTCCTATTACCCTATTACTTACCGTTATTTTTATTACACACCGGCAATTTTCATTTTATCAATTAAAATAGAGCCTGTTTTTAAACTACTGCGCGGATCAATATCTGTCCCTATCGCAGTGATCCCCATAAACATATCTTTAAGATTACCAGCAATGGTTATTTCATGAACAGGATAAGCAATCACACCATTCTCAACCCAGAAACCGGCAGCGCCTCTAGAATAATCACCATTCACCATGTTAACGCCTTGACCCATTAACTCAGTCACGAACAAACCTGTACCCATCTCTTTGAGTAATCCGGCTAAATCTAATCCTGTATCTTTAACAAACCAGTTATGAATACCACCAGCATGACCTGTGCTTTCTAAGCCCATTTTACGTGCTGCATAACCCGTTAAAAGGTAGGTTTGTAAGAAACCATTATCGATGATGTTACGTTGAATAGAGCGGCCACCTTCATTATCAAAAGGTGAACTGGCAATGCCCTTTTTAATATGTGGGTCTTCATTAATAGACAGCCATTCCGGAAATACTTGTGTGTCTATAGAGTCTAATAAAAAAGAAGACTTTTTATAAAGGCTTGCACCACTAATCGCACTTACTAAGTGCCCAAATAAACCACTGGCCATTTCAGGACAAAAAAGCACAGGGCTTTCTTGCGTTGCAATTTTACAAGCACCTAATCTTTCTACTGTGCGTTTAACCGCTTGTTCTGCAACCCACTTCGCAGAGAAAAGATCATTCATATCTCGCGCACTGCTGTAGCTATAATCGCGCTGCATTTCTTCATTTTCTTGTGCAATCAACACACAACTTAAACTATGACGGCTACTCGCATAACTTTCTAAAAAGCCGTTACTGTTACCATACACTTGTAAACTAGTATGGCTATTTACACCTGCACCGTCAGAGTTAACAATACGTTGATCTGAATTTAAGGCGATATCTTCACATTGCTTAGCAAGTTCTAATAGCTGGTCAGTACTTTTATTACTGGCATGGTAAAGATCTAAGTCTAATGGATTCGTTTCTAAATATTTTTTATCTAATAAACCTGCATAAGGGTCTTGGCTTGTATATTTTGCAATATCAACCGCCGCCTTAACACTCGCAGCAATTGCATCTTCACTTAAGTCAGCCGTTGATGCACTGCCTTTACGGTGATCAATATAAACGCTAATGCCCATTGCGCCATCATGATTAAACTCAATGTTTTCCACCTCACCTAAACGTGTGTTAACAGAAATACCTGCACTCTTACCTAATGCGACTTCAGCTTCGCTAACACCTAAGTCATTAGCAATATTAAGCGCCGTACTAACGGCATTTTCTAGTAACTGTTTCTGTTCAATCATGTTTTAGCACCACAATGTAAAAATTTAAGATAATAAATAATAACATGGATTAAGGTAAGCATGTCACGATGATGGTATGATGCACTCAAATTATTTAACCCTTAACTTGATAGACTTTAGCAATGAATAAAAAAGTAGAAGAAAATTTTGAAGAAGAAGAGATCAGTAAGTCACAAATAAAACGTGAAGCTGAAGCCTTAAAAGAGATAGGTCGACAATTAGTTGCCTTAAATGCAAAACAATTAGCACAAATTCCAGGAAGCGATACGCTAATGGAAGGTATTAAAGTAGCGCATAAAATTGCAAATAAAAACGAAGCATTACGTAGACAGCTACAATATATCGGCAAAGTACTTCGTACTGAAGATATGGAAAAAATAACGGCTAAGCTGGATATATTAAACGATAATAATCGTAAACGTACCCATGCAATCGCTCACCTAGAATTGCTCACAGAGCAATTAATTGAACTTGGCGATCCAAAAGTCAATGAAGTGTTAGGAACTTACCCGCAACTTGAACGTCAAAAGTTACGCCAGTTAATACGCCAAGCAAATAAAGAGAAAAAATTAGAAAAGCCGGCTAAAACAGCAAAAGAGCTATTTATCTACTTAAAGACTCACTGTTTATAAACTGTTAGTTTGTAAATTATTCATTTATAAGTTCTTAGTTTATAAATGAATAAATAGTTAACTTGATACAAAAAAGCCAGAATAATCATTATTCTGGCTTTTTTGTTGGTACTTATATTTTGCTATTAGTTAGTTCCACCCACCGTTAACTGATCAATCTTCAGTGAAGGTTGACCAACGCCGACCGGTAAGCTTTGCCCTTCTTTCCCACAAACACCAACACCTGGGTCTAAACACATATTATTAGCCACCATAGATATTTTTTGCATCGCATCAAAACCATTACCAATTAACGTCGCTCCTTTAATTGGGGCAGTAATTTTACCATCTTCAATCAAATAAGCTTCAGACGCTGAGAATACAAATTTACCTGAAGTAATATCCACTTGGCCACCACCAAAATTAGGTGCGTAGATACCCTTTTTAACGCTTTCTATTAATTCTTCATGTTGGTATTCACCATTTAGCATAAAGGTATTGGTCATACGTGGCATTGGTAGATGAGCATAAGATTCACGTCGGCCGTTACCTGTTGGACTCACGCCCATCAAACGTGCATTTAATTTATCTTGCATGTAACCTTTTAAGATACCATTTTCGATCAAGACATTGCGCTGTCCTTTGGTTCCTTCATCATCAATATTAACTGAGCCTCGGCGATCTGCAATGCTACCATCATCAATAACCGTACAATGTTTTGAAGCAACTTGTTGACCAATTTTCCCAGAAAAAGCAGATGAGCCTTTACGGTTAAAGTCACCTTCTAAACCATGACCAACCGCTTCATGCAATAATACACCTGGCCAACCTGCTCCAACGATAACAGGCATCGCACCAGCAGGTGCAGCAATAGCGTCAATATTAATCAGGGCTTGGCGGATCGCTTGGCGCGCATAATGAAATGCTTTTGCTTCGCCTTCTTGTGTATCAGTAAAATAATCGAGATCAAAACGACCACCACCACCAGCACTACCACGCTCACGCTTACCATTCTTTTCAACTAATACTGAACAACTAAAACGTACCAGCGGACGAATATCTGAAGCCAATGTGCCATCGTTAGCAGCGACTAGAATTTCTTCATAAACCGCATTTAAAGATACAGTGACTTCACTAACTGAAGGCTCTAAAGCACGTGCAAAAACATCAACCTCTTTTAATAAGGCGATTTTTTTATCGCGACTCATACTTAATAATGGGTCGCTACTACCATAGTAAATAGGCTGTGCACTAGGCACCGCTAATTTTATAGACTTTTCTTGACCTGAATTAGCAATACTTTTAGCAGCATTAGCAGCTTCAGCAATGGTTTTTTTAGAAATATGGTCAGAGTAAGCAAAACCTGTCTTTTCACCTGAAACAGCACGGATCCCAATGCCTTTTTCAATATTATAGCTTGCCTCTTTAACAATACCATCTTCTAATAACCAAGATTCATGTCGACTCGCTTGAAAATAAAAATCTGCGTAATCAATTTGAGCCCCTGAAATTTGGCTGAGCTGTGATTCGAGATCACTTATTTGCATATCTGCAGGAGTGAGAAAATTGTCTACAACTTGCTGAAAAGACATTAAAGATCCTTAATTTTATTAAACTTCTATTTATTTATGAAACGACTAGTAAACTTTTTATGTTGCTGAATTGGCATCTGCTTTCTGATTGTTAACACACTTTCTCTATCAAACTCAGCTTGCGCAAAACCTTGGCCTGTTTTCAACTGAGAAAGCACACTTCCCCATGGGTCAATAATCATGGAGTGTCCAAATGTATAACGTGTTGAAAAGTTATCATCATCGGCAAAATGCTCACCACCTTGATCAGCGGCAATCATAAAGCACTGTGTTTCTATCGCTCTTGCTTGTAACAATGCTTGCCAGTGTGCTTCACCTGTCACTTTGGTAAAGGCTGCTGGCAGTAAAATGATATCTGCTCCAGCCTCCCTTAATTGTTGAAATAAGCCAGGAAAACGAAGATCATAACAGATTGCCAGCCCCACTTTTGCAAAGCCACAATCAACTACTTTAATCTCTTGCCCTGCAACAAAGGTATCAGACTCTCGATACGCCCCTGTATTATCTGCAACATCGGCATCAAAGAGGTGAATTTTATTATAATGCTCAAGTAATTCACCCTGTGTAGAATACACTAAACTAGTGGTATGTACTTTACCTGGCTGCTTACTTTTAATAGGAAAGCTACCACAGACCAAAGTACAATTATACTTTTTCGCTAATTCAGCTAAGCGGGTTTGGTTTGGGCCATCCCCTAATGTTTCAGCAATAGCTAGGTATTGCTCTCTATCACCAAAACATAGCGCATTTTCAGGAAGCAAGACAAGTTGATTCACGCCACTTTCCTGTACAGGTAAAGCTGCTAGTTGAGACTCAATTTGAAGCAGATTATTATTAATATTTTCATTGCTCACAACCTGTATCGCAGTCAATATACAAGGGTCAGAATGACTTAATGATTGATTCATATACTCTCCAATGATTGATATAGCGCCAACAAACTAAAGTGCATTTTACTGCGTTTCTAACGCTTCTAATATTTCACTATTTTGTAACTTCACAGTACCACGTTGTCTATTTTCAATCTCGACTTTAGGATTGAGCACTGAGCCTTTAACAGAAAAATCAACTCTAACAATTGAATCTACCACAGGCTCTAAAATTTCAGTTAGCATTAATAACGCAGCGCCTGTTAATGGATTAATTGCAAACGTTGCTAACACCGGCAAGCTTGAGGTCACTGCGGGACTATAACTGAAACGATAATTAACATTTAAATTAGGTAAATCCACTAAGCCGCTACCAGCAATTTTACCTACCGATCCATCCAGAGCATAATCATCGCTTTTAAAAATACCATTTTTAATCTTGCCGGAAAGTGACATTTTATCAAAACTCAAGCCTTTCGAAAATACATTTCCAAACTCTGAATTTAGGCTACGCCAAATCCCATCCAAGCTTAACAAACTGAGCAAGCGAGCTCCTTTGTCATCAATCTCAGTGATATTGCCATCATTGAGTGATAATTTAAGCGAACCATTTAAAGAATCTAAATTGAATTGCCAAGGCGCACCCACCCAATCAAAAGCGCCTTCAACTTCTCCCTGTTCAAACACCATAGGGCTGCTATAACCTAAACGCTTCACCATACTGGTTTGGCTATTACCCTGCCCTTGCACAATCATATTGGTGCGAGATTGATTCCATACACCGGACATAGTGGTCATTTGGTCGTCACTACCAACCGATAAGTAGTCAATATTATAATGAACAGAACTTGGGTATACATGCATCTTTAAAGGCGATAAATTCATGTCAGCATAGTGACACTCAATACATTCTAAAAACACTTCAGGATATTTTTCCCTTAGGTTACTACTAATCTCATTCAGCCCTGTTTGCTCACCATTCCAAGCTTGTTGAAAACGCGAAAAGTTGAAAGAATCAAAATTAAGTTGATTAATGGCAACATCAAAACGATCCGGTATGCCCTGCCTGTATTCTGCCTTAACCCCTAAATCATCGGCTTGTACATTGATATGCCATTTGTTATTGGATTTATTAAGACTAGCGTTAAGGTTTACTAACGGCTGCTCAAATAATTTGGCATGTTTGACATTTAACTGCACGCTATCAATAGCGAATAAAGTATTGGTACTTTCAGCTTTGGATTTATTAAGTAAATTGTCTTTTATAATACTGACCCAAGGTGATAAGTTAAGTTGATGCTCGTTAATACGAATCACTTGTTTGCTTTTATCAATGTTTAATCCTGCATCTTTGCCTAAGCCTAAATATAAATACTTTAGTTTAGGCTTATCCTTGATATAGATAAGCTCACCATTAGACTTTAACTTATTATTAATGCTTGTGACCCATTGAATACCATTACGGTTGGCACTCGCGCTGACTTTAGTCGCCCACTTTTGAAATGCATTTTTATTAAAAGGAGCGGGTAAATCAACTTTCACTCCTTGCAATTGAGAGTCTAAACTTAGTGCAAACTGATAAGGCTTATCTTTAGGCTGCATGAAGTCTATTTTACCTTGCCATGCTAGCTCACCAGATAATTGTAAAGGCTGTAATGATTTGTATTGTTGACTCAATTTAGTCATATTCCAACGCCCATCTAAGTTGGCTTCAAGTTGGTATTTATCATTCAAATCTTGACTAGAAAATGAAACGTTAATCGGCTGTTTAAATAGTGTACCGGTTAAATGATTGGCCAGTAAATTACCATTGTTAAAACTAAACTCGCCCTGCACTTCTTCTAGAGGTAATAACTGCTCACCTAACACAATATCAATATCATTGCCTTTTAAGGTGAGTTTCCCTTTAGCTTGTGTCGGTGTATCCGCTTTAGAGAATGGGATATTCAAAGATAATGTGCCAGCCAAATTCCCTTTAATTTTAAAAAGATTGACTGCTTTTCCTATTGATTCTTGCAAGGGAGAATCAACTAAATAATCTGCAATTAAAGCAGCTTTATCATTCACCTCTCCTTCAATACTAAGTCGGCCGGTTTTATTTAAATGGTCGATATTCGCAGATAATTTATTAAGCTTTATATCGCCTAGTTGACCATTTTGACTACGCATAGAGATTGAGTCATTTTCAAAGTACACCAATAAATCAATATTATTTAACCCTTGCCACCCGGGGAAAAAGTCGTATTTTGCATCACTGACTGGAATAGATGCTTGGAAAATACCTTGATGCTGGCGGAATGGAAAATCACCGAGATGCCCACTCCACAAAATTTTAGCATCCTTGATCGCCCCTTTTTTTAAGGTGGGCTGTAAATACGTATAAACATTTTTACCTAGCAGTTTCATTGGATAATAATGCTCTGCAGCTGAGGCATCATCTAAAGAAATAATGCTATACAGTGTTAACAAGGGAGATAATGCCTGTTGTGTCTTGGTTGCCTGCAGTGTATTAGGTGGTTGCTTAGGGAAAAGAATAGAAAAAGCACTACTGCTGTCCACTTCATCAGTTTCTATCACTAGATTATCGCTACTTAATTCAAGCCCTTGTGAGTCAACTTGCCATTGCAAATTGATAGCAGCCTGTTTTAGCGGGATCGCACGATTGAACTGACCATTAAAATTCAGAGATTGTTCAGCAATTTGAATATCTGCTTCGCCTTTTTTATTGTTTCCCATTAAAGTGATATCAGCATCATTAATAGCCGGTAAATAGCCGACGGATTGGCTATTTAAATCATTAATTTTTAGACTAAAACTTAACTCATCTTGTTGATCAACCTTTACACCAAACTGAGTGACTTGCCCACCCAACTCTAAGGCGATCACCTTCTGCATATCTGGTTCTGTGAGATCTGAAAATAGTAATCCCAAAGGAACAAGGTCACTGACATTCACACCAGTTAAATCAAAATGTCCAGAGCGCGACTGCACACCTGCGCCTGTGAGTTTAATATCATTATTCGCTATTAAGTTATCTGACAGCGTTAAATCATAACTATCAAACAACCAATGTTTCTGTTGATATGAAAGTTGCAAATACCCATCGCTTAATTGCCAATGATGACCTTGATCTAACATCGACCAAGCCAGCTCAGAATCTTTAAAAGCCAACTGCATTGCCTTAGGCCCATTAAAATCAAAGGTCCCCCACAACTTAAAGGAGACAAGCGCTTTGCTTAACTTAGCTAATGGGTTTATGTTGGGGGTTAAGAAAGGTGATGCATCAACCTTGTCAGCATTAACAAACAAGGTTCCTAATAGTTGCTCGTTACTACTCTTCTCATCCCCTGTTAAATTAATGATAAAACTTAAATTATTATTTTTTTGGAGCGTATTTGCTAACTTAGCCTGGCCAATACCTTGATGTTGTGTCCCTTTATTAACCCAACTTAATGTTTCAATTAACACGGCTTTTTGATGGTTGAGTTGGTCTGTAAAGCGGAGACGACTATCAGCAATTTTGAAGGAACTTAAACGTGATAAAAAAATATTTTTAAGGGAATCCAAGGTGATTTCAGACTGGGTTTGAGGCTCTGGACCAAGCGTGCCATGAAGTATTGCATTGGGGTCTGCAGGCATTGATTTGAGAAGTAAATCCGCGCCTTTAATGGAGATATCATTAAAAACAATACGCTGTTGTTGGATGCTTGCGAAAAAATCGAAATGTAAAAATAAATCATCAATGCTAAGTTGAAAAGGTAATACGTTGGAATCAGTGAAGGTCACCTCATTCAAGGTGATCACTAATCCAGAAAAATCGATACCTGCCGATATCTTTTGCGCATCAACATTCAGCCCATGCTCTTGTGCAATCCATTCAACCAGCACGCCTTTATAATTATCAACATTCGAAATAGTAAAGCGTGCAATAGTCACTAACATAGCAACCATAATCAAAATGATTGCTATCAGTAATGATAAACGCTTTAACCATTTGGCAGTAAAATGTATCAAATATAAAAGCCCATTTAATTACCTGCTAAGAAGATAACAGCCCCATTAAAAATTAATGATTCATAAATTGATTACTTACATCATCACCACGTCAAATTGCTCTGGCCCATATAAAGGCTCAGAATGTATTTCAACACGTTTTTGCATAAATACAATCAACTCACCCAAATTATAAGACTCATCACCTCTTAGTGCTTCAGCAACCGCAACAGAGGCATATACAGCGAAACGCTCTGCTGAGTAGGCTCTATCAACTCTTAATATTTCACGCAAAATCTCATAACAGACTGTTTCAACCGTTTTAACATATCCACGCCCGTTACACGTTTGGCATTCACCACAAAATATATGCTCTAAACTTTCATGGGTACGTTTACGGGTCATTTCAATTAACCCCAACGGAGAAAAGTCATTGATGTGTGTTTTAACACGATCTTTAGATAAAGCCTGCTCTAAACTATTAAAAACGCGACGTTTATGATCAAGTGACTTCATATCAATAAAGTCGAGAATAATAATACCCCCTAAATTACGCAGTCTTAATTGACGAGCAATAGCAAGGGTTGCTTCAATATTGGTATTGAAAATCGTTTCTTCTAAGTTACGATGGCCAACAAAGGCACCGGTATTAATATCAACCGTTGTCATTGCTTCTGTTTGATCAATGATCAAGTAGCCACCTGACTTTAATTCCACTTTACGATTAAGGGCACGGTGTACTTCATTTTCAACGTCAAATAAGTCAAAAATCGGGCTATCACCACCATAATATTCAACTTTGCCTTGTAGCTCAGGAATCAGATCTTCGCTAAAAGTTGAAATTTCTTTATAGCTAAGCTTAGAGTCAATACGTACGCGGTCGATTTCACTGCCCACAAAGTCGCGTAAAATACGAAATGCTAAGCCTAAATCTTGATAAAGCATTTTATTTTTAGATTGAGTACGTTGTTTACGCGTTAGCACTTTACGCCAAACACGCTGTAAAAATGCAGCATCATTACGTAACTCTGATTCAGGTGCCCCTTCAGCTGCGGTACGAATAATAAAACCGCCTAAGTCATCAACACAATCTTGAGTTATTTTCTTGAGGCGAGCTCTTTCTTCGGCACTTTCAATACGCTGAGAAACACCAACGTGCTTACTTTCAGGCATAAAAACAAGATAACGCGACGGTAAGGTAATATCCGTGGTTAAACGCGCTCCTTTGGTCCCAATCGGATCTTTCACCACCTGTACAATAATATGTTGGCCAGGTCTTACTAAAGTAGAAATATCTGCTACTTTAAGCTTTTCTTTTTCATCGCCAGTAAAACATTCAGCATGCAGGTCAATATCTGCGGCATGTAAAAACGCCGCTTTTTCTAAACCGATATCAACAAACGCGGCTTGCATGCCAGGTAGTACGCGCGTTACTTTACCTTTGTAGATATTACCAGCAATGCCTTTGCTTACTTGACGTTCAATATGTAACTCTTGTAACACACCACCTTCGATCAACGCGACACGTGTTTCTGTCGGTGTGATATTCATTAATAATTCAACAGACATTTTAAGACCCTTTTAAGCTATTGATCAGTTGCTTCGTTTCATACAAAGGCAGCCCGACAACAGCGCTATAACTACCTGATATATTCGTTACAAATTGACCGGCAATCCCCTGGATACCATAGCCTGCGGCTTTATCTAATGGTTCACCTGTCTCCCAATAATCACTGATTTCTTGAGTTGTTAACGTTTTGAATGAAACATCAGTACTGACTAATTTAACTTTTTGTTGTGTTGCAGTTACCAACGCAACCGCTGTTAAAACTTGATGTGTATTACCTGACAGCAAACTCATCATTTTCTGAGCATGTTGCTTGTCTTTAGGTTTTTCCATGACTTGACCATCACAAACAATGATCGTATCAGCGCCTAATACAAGGCCTTTATTTTGATTATGAGTTAACCCTGATAAGGCTTTTTCCAAGGCTAAGCGTTGTACATAGTCTTGACTTGCTTCACCTGCTTGTTGGTATTCATCAACCGAGGTTTGAACACGTTGATAATCAATTTGTATTTGTGATAACAAGTCACCACGACGTGGCGAACTCGATGCTAAAAAAATCATTAACTCACCTTAAAACGAATACGCAGGTAACGCATAAATAGAAAGAACCATGGCCAAATCAACATTGAGATAAATACAGACCAAAAATAATGACGATGCAAGATAATCTCTTGCATGCTAGAGGCAATCAAATACAGGACGATTTTTGAGACAAAAATAAAAAGCCCTAACAATAGCGTTGTTTGCACCAAGGTAAAGTTACGAATACGCTGATAATTCATGCTCGTGAAATAAGCAAGCAGTGAAAATAACAGTGCATGCATACCTAATATCGAGCCCAATAAAATATCTAGGGTTAACCCTAAGATAAAGCTGTGTCCTATATTAACGCGATGCGGCAAAGCAATTATCCAATAAAAGACCACCAGCACCATCCAATCAGGACGAAATGCATTAAACATAATTGGCAAAGGGAAAATTGCAGCAACCAAGGATACAAAAAAGGTAAAATAGATGGTTCTATAACTACTTATCAGGGACATCAAATAATTCCGGATCATCCAAGGTTAAATCAGCATCAGCTAAAGGGTTGTCGTTCCATAATAGTAATAAATAACGACTTCTATCTAAATCTGCAACGGGTGTCGCAGACACTGTCGCATACAATTCACCTTCATGATATTCAAACTGGCTAATGGTTGCGACAGGGTAACCGGGTGGAAAACGCCCTCCCAATCCTGAAGTCACTAATACATCACCGACTTCAATATCAGCATTACTCTGAATAAAAGGCACTTTTAATTTATCCCAAGCACCACTACCATGGACCACAGCAACGGCATCATTACGTTGCACTCTGACTGGAATGCCATGGCTTGCGTCTATCAGTAAAACAACACGGCTAGTGGTACTACCGACCTGTGATACCTGACCGACTACGCCTTGTTCATTAATCACTGGCTGACCGAGGTAAACTCCATCAGTTGCGCCCTTATCAATCAATAATTGATGAGTAAAAGGGTCTGATCGTAAGCTCATTACTTCGGTGATCATACGCTTGTTTTTAAATTGTCTTTTTGAGTTTAAAAGCTCACGTAACTGTTGATTTTCACGCTGTAGCTGAGTTAATAATAACCGATCAGCTTTAAGGTGCATGTTCTCTTTTTCAAGTTGCTCATTACGCTCCGCTAAGGTTTGTTTAGTCACCACACTGTCAGACAGTGAATTAAACATTTTTTGCGGCGCATCGGCAACATATTGAATAGGAGAAACAATGGAGTTTAGGTAAATACGAATAGAAGAGAATAGGTTGAACTGGCTATCAGCAACCAATAAACCAACACAACAGGCTACCACAATGGATAGCCTAAGGGTAAGAGAAGGACCGCGAGTAAAAATTGTTTTCATTGATGTTCTTTTTATTGAGAGATAGCGTAAGCAAATTAACTTACGCTAACGAGTATCAATCTCCGTTAAATACATCACCACCATGAGTATCAATCATCTCTAGTGCCATGCCGCCGCCACGTGCAACACAAGTCAGCGGATCTTCAGCAATAATCACAGCAATACCTGACTCTTCTGCTAACAAACGGTCAATTTCACTTAAAAGTGCACCACCGCCTGTTAAGACCATACCTTGCTCTGCAATATCAGCAGCAAGCTCTGGTGGCGTTTTCTCTAACGCAGCCATCACAGCGGTCACGATACCACTTAATGGCTCTTGTAAAGCTTCTAATATTTCGTTACTTGTTAATGTAAAGCTACGAGGAACCCCTTCTGCAACATTAACACCACGTACTTCAATCTCTTTAACTTCATCAATTGGGTAAGCAATAGCAATCGTATGTTTAATGCGTTCAGCAGTAATTTCACCAATAGTACAACCGTAGTTACGACGTACATAATTAATGATGGCTTCATCAAATTTATCACCACCAATACGCACAGAAGCAGAATAAACCACGCCGTTTAACGAGATAACAGCCACTTCTGTTGTACCGCCACCAATATCAATAACCATTGAACCTTTCGCTTCAGATACAGGCATGCCTGCACCAATTGCTGCGGCCATAGGCTCATCGATTAAGAATACATCACGGGCACCAGCACCCATTGCTGATTCACGAATAGCACGACGTTCAACCTGTGTAGAACCACATGGTACACAAACTAAAACACGTGGGCTTGGACGCATCCAGCTATTATTATGCACTTGCTTAATAAAGTGCTGTAACATTTTTTCAGTAATGTAGAAATCAGCAATAACACCATCCTTCATTGGACGGATTGCTTGAATATTCCCAGGTGTTTTCCCTAACATTTGCTTTGCAGCACTACCAACAGCGGCTACACGCTTTCCATTTTTATCCATTCGGATGGCAACCACTGAAGGTTCATCCAATACAATACCTTGGTCTTTAACATAAATAAGGGTATTAGCAGTTCCTAAATCGATTGATAAATCGTTAGAAAACATACCTCGAAACATTTTAAACATGAATATTTCCAAAAGAAGCGAATAAAGTTATCCGCGTACTCTACCAACCTACCAAAAATTCAGCAAGAAAAGAAAAGCAAAAGCGTACTTTAATCTTGATAAATACGCGAAAATAAAAAAATTAATAAGTTACTTGATAAATATTTCATTAAGCCATAATAAAGTTCATCAATTAGCCTGCAAAAATATAATCTTCAGGTTATTTTACTAGCCTTGGTTTAGCTATTGCTAACATATAAACTAGCGTCAGCGGACCGATTCATCCGATTCATCCGATTATCATCACCACTACCATAATCAATTTACCAGGTTCAGATAACTGTGCCGTTAACGCTGCTGTAACGCCCACTGTCGCAAAGCAGAAATCGTTTCGAATATCATCACATCAAAGACTGCTTGCTCGGTTATCATACTTAATAAAACAGCTATTTTACCTATAAAAAAACCTACCGAAGTAGGTTTTTAATATCACTTAACAGACAAGTTATTTTAAAGACTAACTGAAGCTAGTTTTTCAAAATAATCAGGGAATGTTTTTGATGTACACTTAGGATCATTAATCGTTACCGGTGTATCACTCAATGCAACCAAAGAGAAACACATTGCCATACGGTGATCATCATAAGTATCTATCTCAGCATGTTTCAATTGTGCAGGCGGAGTAACCTCAATAAAGTCATGCCCTTCAATCACTTCAGCACCCACTTTACGCAGTTCAGTGGCCATCGCATACAGACGGTCTGTCTCTTTAACACGCCAGTTATAAACATTAGTGATTTTAGTCGTGCCTTCTGCAAATAATGCAGCAACAGCAATCGTCATCGCCGCATCAGGAATATGGTTCATATCCATATCAATGGCTTTTAGCTGCCCTTTGCTGGCTTTAATATAATCATCACCCCATTCAATATTCGCGCCCATTGCTTCTAAGGCATCAGCGAATTGAATATCGCCTTGTACTGATTTTTTACCAATACCCGTTACTTTAATGCTACCACCACCAATCGCCGCAGCCGCTAAAAAGTACGAAGCCGATGATGCATCACCTTCTACTAAGTAGTTACCAGCTGCTTGATAAGTTTGACCACCTTTGATCATAAAGCATTGGTATTCACCGTTAACATTATCTACTTCAACACCAAAGTCTTGCATGATTTGTAGCGTAATTTTAATGTAAGGTTTTGATACTAATTCACCCACGATATTAATCGTTGTATCTTCAGAAGCCATCGGTGCAGACATTAAAAATGCTGTTAAGAATTGGCTTGAAACGCTACCATCAATACTAATATCGCCGCCTGTTAAGCCAGTTCCTTTAATTTTTAATGGTGGGTAGTTTTCATCTTTTAAGTACGTAACGTCAGCGCCAGCTTGTTTAAGTGAGTCCACTAACGAACCAATTGGACGTTCAAACATACGCGGCTCACCAGTCAAAGTATATTCACCTTGACCTAAGCATAACGCGGCACACAAAGGACGCATTGCAGTACCCGCATTTCCTAAGAAAAGCTCGAGTTCACCTAATGCTTGCGTATCAAATGCACGACCTAACCCTTCAACAACACACTGTTTTTTATCAGCAGAAAGCGTGTAATTAACACCCAGCTTTTTTAACGCATTTAACATATGACGAATATCGTCACTGTCTAACAAGTTAGTTAAGGTCGTTGTCCCTTTAGCTAATGCCGCTAACAGCAGTGCACGGTTTGATAAGCTTTTTGAACCAGGTAAGTTGATTTCGCCATCGACTTTTTTAATTGGATTTAATAATAACTGTTCCATTCGTTCTATTTCTCTTCTTGCAAATTTAACACATTAACGAGTGCTTCTTTAAAACGCTGATTTTCAACAAAAGTACCAATACTAATGCGTAAATGTTGCGGTAATCCATAACCTGTTATCGGGCGAACAATCACCCCTTCTAATAGCAATTTTTGATAAACTTCATCGCCTGACTGGCCGACATTCACTGTCACAAAGTTACCCATTGAAGGAATGTACTCAAGATCATGCTTCTCAAAGAAAGCAGTTAAATCTTTCATACCCGCATCATTTAACACAATGCTGTCTTCAAGATATTCTTTATCTTCTAAAATAGTTTCAGCGGCTTTAAGCGCTAAAGCATTACAGTTAAATGGCTGACGAACACGATTTAAAATATCAGCAATCGTTGGATTAGAGATACTGTAACCGACACGTAAACCTGCTAAACCATAAGCTTTAGAGAAAGTACGCGTGACAATTAAGTTCGGGAAGGTTTTAATCCAAGCAATCGCATCACCACGGCGCTCAGCCGATGCATACTCAAAGTAAGCTTCATCTAATACCACTAACACATCACTCGGCACTTTTTCTAAAAAAGCATGTAACTCATCTTGCTCTAAGAAAGTCCCTGTTGGGTTATTAGGATTAGCAATGAAAATCAGTTTCGTTTTACTGGTAATCGCTTCCGCCATTGCCTCTAAATCATGACCATAGTTTTTCGCTTTAACCACAACAGGCGTTGCACCAATCGCTTGCGTAACGATTGGGTAAACAACAAATGCATGCTCTGCAAAAATAACTTCGTGGTTGCTATCAACAAAAGCACGCGCCACTAACTCTAGGAGATCGTTTGAGCCATTGCCTAAGGTGATTTGGTTTAAATCAACTGAATACTTATTAGCTAGCGCTTGCTTAAGATAAAACCCGTTTGCATCAGGATAACGCGTTAAAGATTCAAGCTCTTTTTCCAAGGCTGAAACAACCGAATTACTTAACCCTAATGGGTTTTCATTAGACGCTAATTTAACGATATCTTTAATGCCTAATTCGCGCTCTAACTCACTAGTAGGTTTACCGGCTTGGTAAGGGTGTAGTTTCTGCACGCCTTTATTTGCCAAACTTATAAAATCATCACTCATTTTAGTTCCTTACAATGAATATCTCTTATATTTAAAAGATTAACTTAAGCGTATTTTTTCTCAAACGCTGCCATGAAATCAACTAAGGCTTGTACCCCTTCAATTGGCATTGCGTTGTAAATACTTGCACGCATTCCACCAACTAGCTTATGGCCTTTTAGCGTTAATAATCCCGCCGCTTTAGACTCACTTAAAAAAGTATCATTTAAGCTATCGTCAGCAAGTGTAAAAGGAATATTCATACGGCTACGAACGCTTTTATCAACATTATTGCTGTAAAAAGAAGAAGCATCGATGGCGTTATAAAGTAGCTCAGCTTTAGCAATATTCTTTTTCTCTACTTCCGCAATACCGCCCTGTGCTAATAACCACTTAAACACTAGACCTGCTAAATACCATGAGTAAGTTGGCGGCGTATTATACATTGAGTCAGCATTTGCTTGTATCTCGTAATCAAAGATTGATGGGATAGCTTTACGCGCTTTACCCACTAAGTCATCACGTACGATAACAATCGCTAAGCCAGATGGACCGATATTTTTTTGTGCACCTGCATAGATTAAGCCAAACTTACTGATATCTAACGGACGAGATAAAATAGTCGAGCTCATATCGGCCACTAATGGCACAATACCCGTTGACGGTACATCAAAGATTTCAATACCTTCAATGGTTTCATTTGGACAGTAATGTAAGTAAGCAGCGCCACTGTTAACCGGCCATTCATCACAAGGTTTAATAGTGATTTTACCGTCGGCAGTTGTGGTCATGATATCGGTTTCTTGAATACGAGCGTGTTTCTTCGCTTCAACCACCGCTGATTTAGACCATTGTCCTGTTAGGATATAATCTGCATCTAGCTTATCGCCTAACAAGTTAAGTGGTACAGCGGCAAATTGACCACGTCCACCACCTTGGCAAAACAATACTTTATAGTTATCAGGCACGGCTAATAACTCACGTAAATCAGCTTCTGCTTGTTTTGCAAGTTCAATATACTCAGGACTACGGTGACTCACTTCCATTACCGAAATGCCTGAACCTTGCCAATTACAAAATTCACTCTGAGCTTGTTGCATCACTGCTTCTGGTAACATTGCAGGACCTGCACAAAAATTATATTTTTTAGTCATTTTTAACTCTCTTAAAACAAAATAAGCGGCTATTGCCGCTTATTGAATTATGATTAACCTTTACTCTGGTGCCTCAGTCTCTTGCTGATCATCAGCAGCCACTGTATCAGTGCCTTCCTCTTGCTCACCAGCCTCTGTTGTTACGACTGCGCTTTCGCCTTCTTCATCTTCGTAAACAGGTAGATCTTTGATTTCATCAATGCGTTGTAATGCCACGATTTTTTCATCTTCAGAGGTACGAATTAACGTCACACCTTGAGTATTACGGCCTACCACTGACACTTCAGAAACACGGGTACGTACTAATGTACCTTTGTTTGAAATCAACATGATTTCATCGTTGTCATCAACTTGAACAGCGCCAACAACTTTACCATTACGCTCACTCACCTTAATTGAGATAACACCTTGAGTCGCACGGCTCTTAGATGAGTAATCAGCTAATGGAGTACGTTTACCGTAACCATTTTCAGTAGTTGTTAAGATATGCCCTGTTTCATTTGGTACGATTAACGAAACAACTTTGCCACCTTCGTTTAACTTAATACCACGAACACCTGTTGCTGTTCGGCCCATTGCACGAACCCCTTTGAATTTAATCTCTGGGTTGCCATCTTCATCTAATACTGGGTTACCTTCTTCATCAGTTACCACACTCTCTTCAGCTTCTTTAAAGCGAACTACTTTACCCGCATCAGAGAACAACATGATTTCATTGGTACCATCGGTTAATGCAACACCGATTAGTTCATTGTCATCATTTAAGTTAATCGCAATCAAACCACTTGAACGTGGACGACTGTATGCACTTAATGCAGTTTTCTTAACCGTACCATTTGCTGTCGCCATAAATACAAACTTATCATCTTCATATTCACGCACAGGTAAAATAGCAGTAATACGTTCGCCTTCTTCAAGCGGTAAGATATTCACAATTGGACGTCCACGTGCTTGACGAGATGCCAATGGTAATTGGTATGTTTTCAGCCAGTACAGACGACCACGAGTAGAGAAACACAGAATCGTATCGTGGGTACTTGCCACTAATAATTTCTCAATGAAATCTTCATCTTTCATCTTAGTGGCTGCTTTACCTTTACCACCACGACGCTGTGCTTCGTAATCTGATAATGGTTGATATTTAACGTAACCTTCATGAGAAAGCGTTACTACAACATCTTCTTCAACGATTAAGTCTTCCATACATAAATCAGCTTCAGACTCAGTGATTTCAGTACGACGTTCATCGGCAAAGTTATCACGAATTTCAATTAACTCTTCTTCGATAACTTCCATTAGACGCGCAGGACTTTCAAGAATAAATAACAAGCCAGCAATGAGATCTAATAACTCTTGGTATTCACCTAAGATTTTTTCGTGCTCAAGCCCTGTTAATTTATGTAAACGTAAATCAAGAATCGCTTGTGCTTGAATTTCAGTCATGAAGTATTGGTTATCACGAATACCAAACTCAACCGCTAAACCGTCTGGACGAGCAGCATCAACACCACTTGCGCCTAACATTGAAGCAACTGCACCTAAATCCCAACCACGTGCTTGTAAAGCAAGTTTTGCTTCAGCTGGCGTAGGTGATTTTCTGATTAAATCGATGATCGGTTCGATATTCACTAATGAAATCGCTAAACCTTCAAGAATATGTGCACGATCACGTGCTTTACGTAATTCAAATACAGTTCGACGAGTAACAACTTCACGACGATGCAGAATAAACGCTTCTAGCATCTCTTTTAAGTTAAATAATTTTGGTTGACCATGGTCAAGTGCAACAGCATTGATACCGAATGTTACTTGCATTTGTGTTTGTGCATAAAGGTTGTTTAATACCACCTCACCCACTTCACCACGTTTAACTTCCACCACCATACGCATACCGTCTTTATCTGACTCATCACGTAATGCGCTGATACCTTCAATTTTTTTGTCTTTAACAAATTCTGCTATTTTTTCAATCAAGCGCGCTTTGTTAACTTGGTAAGGTAGTTCATGAACAACGATCGTTTCACGACCAGTTTTTTCATTAATTTCAACTTCTGCTTTCGCACGTACTTTAATTTTACCTCGACCCGTGTTGTATGCATCAATGATCCCTTTACGGCCATTAATAATACCTGCTGTCGGGAAATCAGGCCCTGGAATATGTTCAATCAACTCATTGATTGTAATATCTTCATTCTTAATTAATGCTAAACAACCATTAATTACTTCACCTAGGTTATGTGGTGGGATATTAGTTGCCATACCTACCGCAATACCAGAAGATCCATTGATAAGTAGGTTAGGGATTTTAGTCGGAAGTACTTCAGGAATGAACTCTGTACCATCATAGTTTGGTACGTAATCAACCGTTTCTTTTTCTAAATCAGCTAATAATTCATGTGCTAGTTTCTGCATACGGATTTCTGTGTAACGCATTGCAGCCGCGCTATCACCATCAACAGAACCAAAGTTACCTTGGCCATCAACCAACATGTAACGTAGCGAGAAGTCCTGTGCCATACGAACAATAGTATCGTAAACCGCAGTATCACCATGTGGGTGATATTTACCAATTACATCACCAACAACACGTGCTGATTTTTTGTAAGGTTTATTCCAGTCGTTGCGTAAGATATTCATCGCAAATAAAACACGGCGATGTACAGGTTTTAGGCCGTCACGAACATCAGGTAATGCACGACCTACAATTACGCTCATTGCGTATTCAAGATAAGAATTTTTTAATTCATCTTCGATATTAATCGGGGAAACGTCAGAAGCAAACTCGCTCATAGAAACTTAAATCCTTAATTTTATGGAAATAGACTGAATTTAGTAAGAGGTCGATAGTACCACAAATAGGCTGTAGCAAAAGGCTTTTAATCGCTAAAATCTTCTGAGAATCGTTTTATGGGACAATATGAGGTATTTAGCATTTTATTGTCTATTTTTAGTACAGGTCATTTTTCATTTAAAATCGCTTAGCGTGGCAAAATAAAATTCCCCATCACTTTTATTATCACGTTATAATCTGTTTTTAGGTTTTCAAAAGGGATGAGAAGTAATCCTTTGTTTTACTATTCCTCCTCTAAATCAATATAACAGGATCACTAATAGTATGGTCGACAATACAACACATAATACTGAACAGCATGCTGTATTAGAAAATGAACAGCAAAATGGCAATGTAGACCAGCAAGAAATTGATAAATTTTCTGCAATGGCTGAGCAATGGTGGGATTTAGAGGGTGACTTTAAACCATTACACCTATTAAACCCTACCCGCCTTGATTATATTGAATTAGGCGTTGACGGGTTATTTGCTAAAAAAGTGGTTGATGTCGGTTGTGGCGGCGGTATTTTAGCAGAGAGCATGGCAATTAAAGGTGCAGAAGTCACCGGTATTGATATGGCCCATGCTTCATTACAAATTGCACGTTTACATGCATTAGAAACCGGTACTAAAGTTACTTACGAGAAAACTACTGCAGAGCAATTTGCGATCGACAATGCACAACAGTTTGATGTGGTCACTTGCATGGAGATGCTAGAGCATGTCCCTGACCCAGCTTCAGTTATTCAAGCATGTTGTGATTTAGTAAAACCGGGTGGCACAGTTTACTTTTCAACCATCAATAAAACATGGAAAGCCTACTTAATGATGATTTTAGGTGCAGAGCACGTATTGAAATGGGTTCCTAAAGGCACACATGAATATGAGAAATTCATTCGCCCTTCTGAGTTGTTGAATGCGATTGATGCAACGCAGTTACATTGTGATGATTTATGTGGTGTGGAATATAGTCCGTTATCGAGTGACTTCAAAGTCACGAAAAACGTTGATGTGAATTATATGTTGAAGTGTACAAAAGCCAGTTAGTTCATTTAGCCCTGTTGTCGACTTTTGGGTTATAAGATTTCGGGGCGGTGACTTCAGTTTCGCCCTTTTAGCTTATAATGTTTAAGGCGATGGGTGAATTAGCCGGCATGCTCGTGTTATGAACGGAAGAGCTCTGCGATTCCTTTTTTCAGCCTCCCTTTTTTAACTTTTATTTTTCGTCTACGCTCGTCCAGTCTACTTGATACTTATTAGCCTTTATTTCGCCCTGTCGGCTTATAAGGTTTCGGGGCGGTGGCTTCAGCCTCCCTGTATTAACTTTTTTATTTTTCGTCTACGCTCGTCAAGTCTACTTGATGTTTATTAGCTTTTATTTCGCCCTGTCGGCTTATAAGATTTCGGGGCGGTGGCTTCAGCCTCCCTGTATTAACTTTTTTATTTTTCGTCTACG
>NZ_JBAKAZ010000020.1:0-49983 GCF_038155185.1 Psychromonas aquatilis | reverse complement strand
ATTCTGTGAAGACGTAAGCAGAGTCATATCGCTGTGCTATCGAGATTGGACAAATCTGGAAACTTAATTAACGGAATTGGTATAATCTTTAAGTTTTAAATATTGAGATGAAAGGGTAACGAAGTATTTAGATTTATCTCGCACCTAGTAATGACATGGTGCGAGTTTTATGATGATAATTGGAGATTTGTTTCAGAGGAAACGAATAAGGTTAGAGGCACCTTAAACTTAATTGCATTGTAAAAATATTCTTCATGACTGATGTTATTTAACCAGTATGAGTATAACCGAGCGGGGCTAATCTGCTCTTGTTAAAAGTGTCGATATTACTTCTTATTTTTGTTGTGCTGTTTCTTTCTGTTGCATTTCTTGTTGTTGGTTTTCGTCTTTATTTTGTTGGAACCAAAATCTTTTTCTACCTGTAGAACGAGCCATATAATTTCCTTATGGTTTAATATCCGTATTATACGTATTACATTATTCAATTGATCCAGCATGTAGGTCTTTAAATTAAGTATCACTACACTATAAAACTGAAGTTCTGATTTAATATAACTGGAATTACGTTTTTTTAGTAATTCTTTACGGGTTGTTAATATGCAAAATTGCATGCTATGAAAATATAATTATTCAATGGTTTTATGAAGCTAGGGAAAATACTAAGGACAACAGTAACGATGTGACAGAGGATATCTTGGACTTTCTTTTACATTAATAACTCTTTTTTCAGAGCGAGGGTAACTATAATTGATATTAATTTATATTGCTAGCTTTATTTGCATTATTTTTAAACAAAAAGCTCAAAATAGATCAATAGCTTATAATCTTGCTTAGTTATTTTATGAGAAAAACAAAAGTATAGTTATGTTACTTATTAGTGAGTGGCTTGATGACGAGCAATATACTGAGCATGTTGATAACGCTCAGTATATATTGAAGTAAGCTATTAATATAAAGGTTAGGAAACTTTATTCGTCTCATCTTGATCTAATCTTAGCCATTCAACGCTAACACCTGATTGCTCGAACATCTCTTCACTAAGTTTAATTTTATCCCCCCAGCGTGATAAAAAGTCTTCGCTTTGAGCTGGGCAATGAACGGCTTTAATACCTGTTTGAATAATTTTAGCTGCACAATTAGGACAAGGGAAATGTGTTACCCAAATCTCACAGCCAGTAAGGTCTCTTTTTGCGTAAAGTAAGGCATTTTCTTCGGCATGTAAGGTTTTAAGTAGTTTAACTTCTCGATTATCAGAACTTGCGCTATCAATGATCCCTTGCGGATAACCGTTAAACCCTAAAGATACAATACGATTACGCTCAGTAATTACAGCACCTACTTGAGTTGAAGGGTCTTTACTCCAAGAGGCAACAAGTTCTGCCATTTGAATAAATCGAGGGGCCCATTTTGAAATCATAGCAATTTAATCCTTTATGTAATGACATAGTTGTCTTTAGTTGTTATTTACGAGTCTGGTTTAGAGCACTTAATCTGATCAAAAAATGCCCTTATAACTTATACACTTTTTTCGCAGTAACTTGTTAAGTTTTTATTAACGTATTATTAAACTCTTTAGAATATATTTAATCATTAATATTTTGTATTATTCCACTTCAATAATAAGGAAATAATATGACTTTGAATTTTAAAAAAGTACCATTGAATAAGCATCTTATCATTTTTAGCGTGCTAGCTACGTTATGTTTATTTCCTATTATATCCTCTCCTATTGCATTGGTGTTAGGTTTTGCGATTGCTACTTTAGGACAAATCCCAGCGCAAATTAATATTCCGTTATTAACCAAAAAATTATTAGCTTTATCTATTATTGGCTTAGGCTTTGGTATTAATGTTGATCAAGCAATTCAAGCCAGTTCTGGTAACTTATGGTTAATTATAGGCTCAATTTTCAGTACGTTAGCTTTAGGTGGTCTATTAACTAAACTGCTTAAACTTGATACGAAAACCGGTTATCTCGTCGCATCAGGTACGGCTATCTGCGGTGGGAGTGCAATTGCAGCTGTTGCACCTGCTATTGAAGCCAATAATGAGCAAGCGTCCCATGCATTAGCGACTGTTTTTATTCTTAACAGTATTGCATTATTTGTTTTTCCGTTAGTTGGTCATGCTCTAATGATGAGTCAATATAACTTTGGTTTGTGGAGCGCTATTGCTATCCATGATACCTCTTCAGTGGTTGGTGCTGCTTCCGCCTATGGAGATGAGGCTTTGCAAATAGCGACTACGGTGAAGTTAGCTCGTGCATTATGGATTGTTCCCGTTGCGTTTATAAGCGCAATGTTGTTTAGAGGAGATAATAAAAAAATAACTATCCCAATGTTTATTGTTTATTATTGTTTTGCGATTGCTATTGCCCATTATTTGCCACAATTTGATGCTCTATATCAAAACCTGTTTTTTGTAAGTAAGCGTTTATTAGTACTGTGTTTATTTTTAATCGGTTGTGGGATCACTGTTAAAACAATTAAAAACGCAGGTTATAAACCTATGTTATTAGGGATTATTTTGTGGATTAGCGTCGCAACATCAGTGTTAATTTATATACAAAACTTCATGTCATAATATGCCTAGACTCTGAATCTATTTCATTTTATGCTAGCGCTAATCACTTTTTAGGGTTGGTATAAAATGAAGCAATTAAAGATAAATAATGAGACTAAGCTTAGTCACTTAGAGCGACGCTTTTACAAAATTAGAAATAACAAAATATTTGAGCTGTTTGTTATCAGCATTATTGTTTTTTCGGCATTAATGATTGGTGCTAATAGCTATGATGTTTCACCTACGACACTGCAAGTATTATCTATTTTAGATATTATGATTACGGTGATATTTCTAGTAGAAATTGTCATTCGTTTTATAGGTGAACCCAACAAAAGAACTTTCTTTTGTAATGCTTGGAATGTCTTTGATACGTTTATTGTATTAGTTAGTTTAATCCCTATTGAAGACAGCGAACTTGCTGTTCTTGGACGCTTGGTTCGTATTTTTCGTGTGTTGCGTATGGTTTCCATTATTCCTGAATTACGTATTTTAATTAACTCCCTTATAAAAGCATTGCCGCAGCTTGGTTATGTCATGTTATTAATGTTTATTATTTTTTATATTTATGCGGCGGTAGGCACCACTTTTTTTGCAACAATAAATCCAACATTGTGGGGAGATATCTCGATTAGTTTACTAACGCTATTTCGTGTAATGACCTTCGAAGACTGGACTGATGTGATGTATGAGACGATGCAAGTCTACTCTTTATCATGGATTTATTATCTGACTTTTATCTTTTTTACCGCTTTTGCTTTTTTAAATATGGTTATCGGTATTGTTGTGAATGTATTAGAGCAAGAGAGGCAATTAGAAGCAGACTTATTGAATGAACACAATGAGAACGCTGATATGGAGGAGTTGAAAAAAGAGTTAGCAGAGATAAAGGCTTTATTGCAAAAGCGTTAATCTGAATTACTGTTATGCGCTTGTGTACTGACAAAGTAAAACAATAAGGAAAAGGCTATTAATGAAAAGGTAGCCGCTATAATACCTTGAGTAAAGATAGCGCAAAAAATAGCAATAATAACTAGGCTAATAATGATCGGTGATTTCATCTAAACATTCCTATTACAGTAGTAGGTTTTGTCTATTATTGATAAATACTGGCCTAAGCGATAATAAAATAATCATCTAACTCATAACCTTCGAGAATAGGAAGGATAATAGATAAAGAGTAGTGGGGCGGCTTTTATTGTCGTTAGGGTCTAAGTACTAAAGAGCCGAGATAAGTTCTTGTAGTAGTGTTTAGGCTGGCTAAATAAAGTCTGTTATAACCTTCGAAAGACTGTGGAAAGTTAGTAATACAACAACATTGCTTGGCTTAACCCCCTTTTCGGCAATATACTTTTTAAAATAATGATTATTACCCCAATCCCATTTTCTTGTCATGTTAAGGTCGTAGTTAAACCGACAATCCCACTGCTTAAAGCTGTTATTGATTCCATTCTTTTACCTTCTTTATTTACTCTGCAAAAAATTAAGCAAAGCGTTAATACTAATTTAATGACAATTAAGTGAGTAGAACGAGCATGTTAATTTGGGGTGTAGATAAGTTAGCATTGTGCTGATATCTTGTGCCTTACTTTATTTACGAGCAAAGATAATCAATATGAGAAAAACCGATAAAAAAATAGATAACAATATTTGCCGAGCATTAACTGAAGTGTGTGATTTTGCATTAGAGAGTGTCGAAGGTTATCAATGGATCACGCATACGGTTAATTATAATGCTTTTCCGTCATCTTTATTGATAACTTGTGCCTTTGCCACACAGGAAGATATTAATCGCTTAGAGGAAGACAATGACCGCTTGTTATTAATCAAACTAATTTGCGATAAGCTCAGTGAGATAAATATTAAAATTAACAATGTTAACAAGCAAATTAAGTTTAAAGTAGCGTAATTGAAGTGGAGAAGGGAGAGTTCAGTCAGCTTTTACACTGACTGAATAAAGATGAGGTTTAATGATTAACCTTTGTAAATTTTTGGATTGAACACATCACGTAACCAATCACCTAATAGGTTAATAACTAATACTAGGCTAATTAATACAATACCCGGGAAGATGGTGATCCACCAAGCTCCAGAGAATATGTATTTAAAGCCTATGCTGATCAACGCACCTAAAGAAGGTTGGTCAACAGGTAAACCTAATCCTAAAAATGATAAAGCTGCCTCTGACATAATTGCATTTGCAACTTGTACAGTAGAGATAACTAAAATAGGTGATAAGCAGTTAGGCAGAATGTGACGGAACATAATACGCATTGATCTGAAGCCCATTACCTGTGCCGCTTCTACATATTCTTTTTTCTTCTCTGCCAATACAGATGCACGAATTGTTCGGGCATATTGCGGCCATTCTGCGACACCAATAATCACAATCAACATTACTACTGCATATTGAGAGAAGAACTCTGCACCAAAGCTGGCTTTAAATATTGCAGTAATAATAATAGCTACCATCATAGTAGAAAATGATAATTGTATATCTGCGAAACGCATCAATAGGCTATCAATTCTGCCACCAAAGTAACCAGCAGATAAACCAATGACAATACCTAGTAATAACTGCACAGCTACGGCCAAAAAGCCAATAGTGAGTGATAATCTCGAGCCATATAAGATAGTTGATAAAATATCACGGCCTTGATCATCGGTACCTAGTAAAAAGCGTTCTTCACCACCTGATAACCAAGATGGAGGCAGTTCTGAATCCATTAAATCAATTGATGTTAAGTCATATGGATTAGTAGGTGAAATCAACGGTGCAAACAAAGCGGCTGTAAAAAATGCTAAAAACACAGCAAAGCTAAACATCGCTACTTTGTCACGTTTAAAATGATAGATAAAATCTGAGTTTTTAAAACGTTGCCAGCGTGACGGAGCCTTAATTTCTTGAGTTAAGCTATTCATTTTATGCTCCTTTACCGGTGATTTTGACGGTTGGGTTAATAACACCATATAACAGATCGACTACGGTATTGGTTACCACGAAAATTAATCCGACAAAAATAACATAAGCGGTAATTAAAGGCGTATCTACACGGTTAATCGCTTCTAAGAATAAAAAGCCAGTACCAGGCCATTGAAAAACGGTTTCAGTGAGTATGGTGTAAGCGATCATAGTACCAATTTGCACACCACCTACTGTTAATACTGGTAGCATGGTATTTTTAAGCGCATGTTGATAATAGACTTTCTTCATTACCAAGCCTTTAGCTGTGGCAAATTTTACGTATTCAGAGCTTAGTGCTTCAAGCATTTCAGAGCGAACCAAGCGGATAAACAGTGGCAGCATAATAGAAGCCAAGGAAATACAAGGTAAAACCAGGTGTAATAAACCATCTTTGGTTAAGTAACCTGTTTCCCAACCGAGTACGTTGAGTGTTTCTCCACGACCATAGGAAGGTAACCATTGTAGTTCAATAGCAAATACATACATGAGGATAATAGCGGTTAAAAAGACCGGGATTGAAATACCGATACTACTAAAAGCCATTATCGCTTTTGTCCAAATACTCTTAGGGTGTATAGCAGAGAAAACACCAAGGGGAATTGAGATCAGAATGATAATAATCGAAGCCCCGAATACCAGTTCAATTGTTGCTTCTAATTTTTCTAATATTACATCTACAGCTGGACGTTTAAAGAAATAAGAATCCCCTAAATCGCCTTGTACTGCATTGCTAATAAAGCGGGTATATTTAGTGATATAAGGGTCATTTAAGCCTAATTCATCACGTAATACTTGTCGTTCAGCATCTGATACTGATTGGCCTACCATTTCTCGAAGTGGATCGCCTAGGTTATCTTGGATTGAAAATGCGACTAGGCTGATCACAAACATTACGATTAATGCTTGGAAAAGTCGCTGGACCAAAAAGGTAAACATCAGTCGTTTCCTATAAAGTTAATAACACCAACCTAACTAATTGATTATAGCTAGGTTGGTGTAGAGCCCCAACATTAGGGCATTTTATGATATTGATAAAAAGTTAAAATAACTTATTTAACAACTAAGTCCCCGAAGTATGGGAAGTTTAATGCATTTACAATAGGTGACACGTTTAAGCTAGATTTTGCACCCCATGCAAGGTTTTGCCAGTGTAGAGGGACAAAGGCAGCATCGTTATAAAGGATTTGCTCAACTTCTTGTAACATTGCAGCGCGTTTTGTTAGGTCTGTTTCTGCATTCGCAGCATTAACTAACTCATCAACTTTTGCATTTGAGTAGTAACCACAGTTATAAGCACCACGACCAGTTTCTGCATCACGAGTCATTGTTAAGAATTCTGAGAAGTTCGCTGAATCTTCAGTATCAGAGTGCCAGCCGATCATCATCATATCTGCAGAACATTTATCAAACTCAGGCCAGTATTGTGCTTTTGGTAGGGTTTTTAAATCAACAGTAATACCAATTTTTGATAGCATTGACGCTGTTGCTTGGGCAATTTGAGCATCATTAACATAACGGTTATTTGGCGCCATCATGGTTAATTTAAGGCCATCTTCATAACCCGCTTCTTTCATTAGTTGTTTTGCTTTTTCTAGGTCGTAACGAGGTACTAGGTTAGCATCATATCCTGCATAACCTTCAGGGCCCTGTTGACCTGCTGTTGTTGCAAAACCTTTCATGATTTTTTTAACAATGGCGTCGTTATTAATTGCATAGACAATCGCTTGACGTACACGTACATCTTTTAATGCTTCATTTGAATTTTGATTCATTTGCATGGTGATAATACGAGTACCTGCAACAGTCGTTAATTCAATGTTTTTAGTATCACTAACACGTTTTTGGTCATTAGGCGCAACCGGGTGAATTAGATCAACATCACCTGATAACAATGCAGCAACACGTGTTGCATTTTCTTTGATTGGTACTAACGTTAATTTATCAACATTACCTGGTGACTTCTTGTCCCAGTAATCATCAAAACGATCAAAAACAACTTTAACACCTTGTTCGCGTGATTCGATTGTAAATGGGCCTGTACCAGAAACATGCGTTGAAGCGAACGAGTTACCGTGTTTGATGATAACTGACTTATCGGCACCATCTACTTCACCTGAATAGAACTTGCTGTCCATTGGGAATAGGTAAGTTGCTGTTTGTAAAACAAGTGGGTACGGTTCGTACGAGATTAATTGAACTGTGTAGTCATCTACTTTTACAAGTTTTTCATATGGAGAAAAAACATTCTTGAAATCTGGTGATGTTTTTAGACGGTTGAATGTCCATATTACATCGTCAGCGGTCATTGTGTTTCCTGAGTGGAATTTAACACCTTGACGTAGTGTAAATTGGAAAGTGTTATCGTCTATACGTTCCCACTTTTCCGCTAAGCGAGGCTCAAAATCGAATTCTTTAGTAAAACGAACAAGAGGATCAAATAGCATATGTGACATTTGTAATACGCCACCAGAAAGCTGTTCATGCGGATCTAATGTTACTGGATCCGAATCATAGGCAACGGTGATATCTGCAGCTGATGCTGCAAAGCTTAAGCCAGTAGCAAGTAATGCAATAGCTAATTTTGATTTTAAAAACTTCATTTACAACTCCTTTTATAAAAACCTTTTATTTTAAAATACTTAATATCTGCACTAGATATTAAATATCGTTCCTTAACCCTTTAAATTCAGGCATTAATGAAATTAAATGCTTACTATACTCATGACGAGGGTGAGTAAATAATTCTTCACTCTCATTCACTTCTAATAATTGCCCTTTTTGCATGACCCCAATACGGTCACAAACTTGACGTATTACTGGTAAATCATGGCTAATAAATAACATTGTTAAATTTAATTCGTCTTGTAGATCCTTAAGTAGGTTTAGGATCTGTGCTTGTACTGATACATCTAATGCAGATGTCGGTTCATCACAAATTAATAGGCGTGGTCGTGTTGCTAAAGCACGAGCAATGGAGATACGTTGACGCTGACCACCAGAGAATTCATGTGGATATTTTACGCCCGCCATTCTGCCTAAGCCGACGTGATCTAATAAATCAAAGACGATTTGTTGTATCTCTGATTCACTGGCCGCTAATTTATGAAAGCGAATAGGCTCCGCAATGATGTCGTATATTTTCATACGTGGGTTCATTGATGTGTATGGATTTTGAAAAACCATTTGCATTTGACGGCGGAAAGGGCGTCGTTCACGCTCAGATTTGATGGCAGTTAAATCAATTCCTTCAAAGGTTATTTTGCCTTCGTTTGGTGGATATAATCCAGTGATGACTCGTGCAATTGTTGATTTACCTGATCCAGATTCGCCTACTAAACCAAAAGTTTCTCCTTCTTTGATAGAAAAGCTCACCGATTTATTCGCTTGTACGTATTCACGTTTACTTTCAAAGAACGAGTCTTTTGTTACAAATCGAAGGCTAACATTTTCTACATTTAATAATGGCCCTTTATAACTACGCTGTTCTTCACTTTGGCCTAACCAGTGATTCTTAAGGTCTAAAGCTTGATGTTCTTGTGCTTCTTCGATGTAGTTAACCAGAGGGAATCGAGCTAGCTTTCTATCAGAGCGAGGTACAGCAGAAATTAAACTACGTGTATATTCATGGTCTGGGGTACTTAGTACTTTACTGGTTTCGCCAAACTCGACTAAGTCACCTCGGTACATTACAGCTACTTTGTCAGTCACGTTAGAAACCACACCCATATCATGTGTCACTAACATACAACCCACATTTTTTTCTATACATAGATTACGAATCAAGGTGAGGATTTGATCTTGTATTGAAACATCTAAAGCCGTGGTTGGTTCATCGGCAATGATTAAATCCGGTTCACCTGAGAGTGCTATCGCGATAACAACACGTTGACGCATACCGCCAGAAAATTGATGTGGATATTGCTTGATACGAACTTCTGGCTCAGGAATACCCACTTGATCCATTAACTGAATTGCACGTTTTAGGGCTTCTTGATGTGTAACATTTAAATTAGCGTGGATTGTTTCAAGGAGTTGCTGTTCAACTGTGAACAAAGGGTTTAGTGAGGTCATTGGATCTTGAAAGATAAAACCAATTTTATTACCGCGCACTTTACGCATTTCTTCAAGGCTTAACCCTGATATCTTTTGATCATCTAGAAAGACTTCTCCACCCGCAATAACACCGGGAGGGCTTAATAGGTCAATGATTGCATTTCCGACCGTTGATTTTCCGGCACCTGACTCGCCTACCACACCGACTATTTCTCCGCGATTAATAGAGAAAGAGAGAGATTTAACTGCCGCATGTACGCCAAATCGCGAAGGATATTCGATACGTAGGTTTTTAACTTGTAGTAATGACATTTACTATTCCCTGTAAGTACAAAACTTACGATTTATTTAATTTTATTGACTCTGCGGTTTTGTGATTTATTTCGCATTTTTTTGTTTATTTATAACTTCATGTCATAAATATTTAATTTCAACCGTAATTTATGTGACCTGTGTCGACAATTGATTAATGTCGTTTTTGATGAGTAGTTCAAATTATTAGAGAAAATTAGCATACTTAATAATCAACAATAAGACGTATTAACCAGAGACCACGCACAAATCCAATTGCTTAAAATACGCTAGTCTTGTTTAGAGTCAATATTTTCTTACTGGTAAGAAGGGATAAATGCCCTATTGGCAATGGAGGAGGGGAAAATAAAAGGGCAGATTAAACCTATTAATAGGCCTAAAGTGACTGAAATATTCATTAAAATTGAGATTCAATGTTATATTAATGCCTATTTTATTTATTACTTGTTATTTTAGGTTTTTATGAAGCACCAACAGGCTCTCTTTTTACAAGAAATGGGAATAACTCATTGGCAGGTAAGAAAACCAGAATTATTTAAAGCAGAAAGTACCACTAAACAATTAAACCTTTCGACATGTAAATTATTAATTGTGTGTACCGAGCAAGATCAGCAACATAAATTAATGACTGCTATTGTTAGTGCTTTTTCTATTGATATTGATGATGTGGTTTTTTGCTCATTAGAGCAGTTCGAAAACCAGCAGGGCAGTTTACCTCGTTTGATATGGTCGACACTAGGAAAAATAAGCGTTGCTGCTAATACACAATTACTGCATTCACCTTCTTTAGCTGTATTGTCTAAAGATGGGAAAGCTAAAAAATTACTTTGGAAGCAATACTGTGACCATCTACAATAATCAATCTAAAATAGAGATTATCGCAATGGCAATAACTGACCTTCCTGAGGTCCTTGCCATTGAATCTTCTGCTCATAGCCATCCTTGGTCTGAAAAACTCTTCATTAGTAATTTTGGTAAACGTTATATTAACCATGTATTAATGGTCGAAGGTAAGCTCGCTGGGTACTTTGTAGCAAGTTATGTTGCAGGTGAGGTGACGCTTTTAAATATTGCCATTTCACCTGACCAACAAGGGCTAGGGTTAGGCTTTTCTTTATTAGATTATTTGAAAACATTATCTATCTCATTAGACCAACAAGAGATTTGGCTTGAGGTAAGAGAATCTAACCAAGCTGCGCTCAAGCTTTATCAAAAACTTGGTTTTGTTGAAGTGGATATTAGGCATGCTTACTACCCAACAGATAATGGTAGAGAAAATGCTATCATTATGTGTTGTTACTTATAATTGGAACTTACATGATTTCTAAAAACCAACTTAAACTTATTCATTCTTTAGAGTTAAAAAAACAGCGCAAAAAAACAGGGCTGTTTTTGGTGCAGGGTGAAAAAAATGTAAGTGAGTTATTTAACTCTGATTTTGAAGTTGTAAACTTATTTGCAACGCCTGAATATATTAATAAAAACTCAGCCTTATTATCACAAAAGCAACTCGTGTCATTAACAATAGAAAGCACTGCTGAAGAGTTGCAAAAAGCAGGTACATTAAAAACCAATAATACGGTTATTGCGATCGTTAAATCTAAAGCGAGTGAGTTACCTGACATTAAAAATAACCAATTAGTTCTGGTATTAGACCAAGTGGGAGACCCTGGTAACTTGGGGACGATTATACGTGTGGCCGATTGGTACGGTATTGAACATATTATTTGCAGTACGGATTGTGCAGATCTTTACAATCCTAAAGTTATTGCCGCAACGATGGGGTCTTTTGCGCGAGTTAAAGTGAGTCATACTGATTTATATAGCTACTTGTCAGCTCAGGATAAGC
Organism: Psychromonas aquatilis; assembly: GCF_038155185.1. Taxonomy (NCBI): domain Bacteria; kingdom Pseudomonadati; phylum Pseudomonadota; class Gammaproteobacteria; order Alteromonadales; family Psychromonadaceae; genus Psychromonas; species Psychromonas aquatilis. Next base: position 38,242 of record NZ_JBAKAZ010000020.1, on the reverse strand, counting down.
CAATTTATGGTGCTTTTTTGGAAGGAGAAAATATTCATAAAAGCAAATTAGTTGATAATGCTTTCATTGTCATGGGCAGTGAATCACATGGTATTTCTGAGCAAGTGGGTCAATTAATTACAGATAAGATCACTATTCCTAACTTTGGCCAAGCAGAATCATTAAATGTGGCAATGGCAACAGGAATTATTTTAGATAATTTTAAACGTTAATTAAAATTAATTTAGCTTTATCAATTTGTTTTAAAAGAACATTTTAAAAATCCGGTCTTTGTACCGGATTTTTTGTTTTTGGGAATAGTAAATTTAATTTAAAAAATTTGATTTTAATGATTGACAGTTAATAATGATATCTATTATCATTTAGTTGCTGGCAGAGAAACACATTATTAATTAGCTTCACTTAACGCATTTTCTTCGTCCAGGTGAATGTAAAGTGAAATAATAAAGGCATTAATAATAAGTTGTTTTTTTGTATATTAACTTAAAAGGATGTCCTACCTTTTACATTAATAGTAACAGCACCTTCATTAAGGTAACGCACATTGCCGATGATGAATATTAACCGGCTTTTATCGCACAGTGAGGGACGGTTAAAGATAAACTGATAAATGTTTATCGCCATCACAGAAAGCTCTATCTGTTGATGAATTGGTATAATTAATATTGCAACTATAAAGGCGGGGGGTTGGAGTAGTTGCAATATTAATCCCACATTATTGTTTACTGAACTATTTACTGACTTCTTCTAATTCACACTTACACTTCTTACACAAATAAACAGTCCCTTTTTTAATTTTATTATGACGACGGACTGTTAATTGATGCTCGCTACATGCACAACGGTATAAAAATAACTTTCCTTGAACATCACTAATATCTAATTGATGTGTTGTATTAGCAGGTAAGTTAAAGACCTGAGTCATAATATATTGCCATTCTTTACCATGAGGCTTTACTCGGCCGTATAATTGATAGGTGATTAGGTGAGCAATTTCATGCGCAACGACTTCTTTAATAAAAATCGCTTTATTTTGATGGTATAAAATCGGATTAAAGTTGAGTAGGTTCTTTTGCAAGTGTGCGCTACCGGCACTACGACCTCCCTGATTGAATAAATAACCTGGGCGCTTAAAGGCGCGATCGAAAAAGCACTCCGCTAAAATGAAACAATCTTCACCTTTAACTGCAAGTGCTTTTTTATCTTCAATGCTTAACATTGCGTTCTATTTAAATACTAGCCGTTAAAATGCAGCTGCTTTTAAAGCTTCTACTTTATCTAGCGATTCCCAAGGGAATTGCTCACGACCAAAGTGACCATAAGCTGCTGTTTCTTGGTAGATTGGTTTAATCAGGTCTAACATTTCGATTAAGCCATATGGGCGAAGGTCAAAGTGTTCACTTACTAGGCTTACGATTAACCCTTTTGCCACTTTTTCAGTACCGAATGTTTCTACACTAATTGATGTTGGCTCAGCAACACCAATGGCATAAGAAACTTGAATCTCACAACGGTCAGCTAAACCAGCAGCAACTATGTTTTTTGCTACGTAACGTGCTGCGTATGCGGCACTACGGTCAACTTTTGATGGATCTTTACCTGAGAATGCACCACCACCGTGACGAGCAGTACCGCCATATGTATCAACGATAATTTTACGACCTGTTAAACCACAATCACCTACTGGACCACCAATAACAAAGCGACCTGTTGGATTGATATGGAATTTAGTACGTTCAGATAATAGATCTGCTGGTAGTACTGGTTTAATAATCTCTTCCATTACTGCTTCAACTAAGTCTGATTGCTTAATATCTTCACGGTGCTGTGTTGATAATACAACCGCATCGATACCTACAATTTTACCTTGATCATAAGCAAAAGTTACTTGGCTTTTTGCATCTGGGCGTAACCAGTCTAGTTGACCACTTTTACGTACTTCAGCTTGTTTTTTAACAAGACGATGTGCATAAGTAACAGGAGCTGGCATGTAAACTTCAGTTTCATTAGTCGCATAGCCAAACATTAAACCTTGGTCACCAGCACCTTGCTCACGTGGGTCAGAGCGATCAACACCTTGGTTGATATCTGGCGATTGTTTACCAACTACATTTAATACAGCACAAGAATCTGCATCAAAACCCATTTCTGAACTAGTGTAACCAATATCACGTACTGTTTTACGTGTAATTTCTTCAATATCAACCCATGCATCAGTAGTGATTTCACCACCTACCATTACCATGCCTGTTTTTACATAGGTTTCACAAGCAACACGTGCTTTAGTATCTTGTTTTAAAATTGCATCAAGTACTGCATCAGAAATTTGATCTGCGATTTTATCTGGATGACCTTCAGAAACTGATTCTGAAGTAAATAAGTCACGTGACATGTGAACTCCTATTCGGGCTATATGAATTAAAAACTTTGGATGTTTGAACATCTAGACGTCTATAATACATTTTTTTACATGATATGACAGCATAATATTTTAAAATAATTTAGAACTGTTTGTACTTTTTAGTGGTCATAACCTTTTAAAAATTATGCGTATATTCCCTTAAAGATAAACTAGCGATGAGTTATACTCCCGTCATTTTTATTTTGTGGTTATATTTTCCCTGTTTATTCGAGATCGTTTATGCCTTTACAATTCCAGTTTAAAAAGTTTTTCTCACTCATTAATAAATTGCCTCGTTTACACTTTTGGCTGCTTATTTTACTGTTTGTTATATTAATTCTGATTAGCCTTATTCCGCATCCAGAGGCATCCAATAAAAAAGTAACTAAAGAGTTGGTTTTACCAGAAAATATTTCAACTCAAGTAAAAAAATCAATTGCGGTTCCACAAGGGCAGGGCAGTGTTGAAAGTAATAATTTATACCCTGAGTTCTCTGGCAATAGAGAAGCGGTTATTACCATTAAATCGGGCGATACGTTAAGCCAGATATTTTCTGATCAAAATATACCGGCAGCTAATTTACAAGAAGTATTAGAGGCCGATGCAGAGCATATTCGATTGGCTAATTTACTTCCAGGGCAAGAAATACACCTTCAAATTGGTCCTAAAAATGAATTATTAGCTCTGAAGCTAGTCATTGACCGCGCAACGACATTAAGTTTTGTATTAAAAGATGGAGAGTACCTGTCTAAGATAGAAACAAAAAAAGGTGAGTGGCGTAATAATTATTACCATGGAACGATCAATGGCAGTTTTTATGTCAGTGCAAAAAGAAGTGGCCTTACTTCTAGTCAAATTCAACAAATCTCTAATGCTTTACAAGATAAGTTGGATTTTAAACGGCTACGAGCAGGCGATACGTTTAAATCGCTTGTTGCTAAACAATATATTGAAGGGGCTTATGCCAATGAAAGTGAAGTATTAGCAGTGATTATCGAAAGGGGATCAACTGCGTATACGGCATTTTTAAGCGATGATGGTCGTTATTATGATAAAGATGGCATGGGCTTAACTAAAGCTTACCGTCGATACCCAGTCAATGGCCGCCCTAGAATAAGTTCTCCTTTTAATCCTCGTCGCCTTCATCCTATTACTAAACGTGTTCGTCCACACAACGGAACTGATTTTGCCGTTCGTACAGGAACCAATGTATACAGCATTGGTGATGGTGTCGTTTTACGAGCTGGTTATCACCCCGCTGCAGGTAATTACATTGTTATCAAACATGGCCGAAAATACACTACGCGTTACTTACATTTGAGCAAACGTTTAGTGACAAAAGGTCAGCGAGTTGCGATGGGGGAGTTAATTGCTAAGTCAGGTAATACGGGAAGTTCTACTGGTGCGCATCTACATTATGAATTCCATATTAACGGTAAGCCTGTTGATGCGATGAAAGTGTCTCTGCCTCTTTCTCAAGAAGTGCCTGCCAATAAAATTAAAGCCTTTAAGGCAACTCGTGACCTAGCATTAAAGGAAATGGGAGAGTTATAAAAGAAATAAAAACTGCTTAATTAAGGATGCTGCCTTGATTAAGTGATTTCTCGTTAATTTATAAAGCCTCAATTATATTTACGTATAATTGAGGCTTTTTCATTACGTAATAGATAACGTATGGTGTAAATGAACGATTTCTAATAGTTGATCTTCCCGCTCAAAGCGACTCTCAATAACCTCACCTAACCTAGAAAGATCTTGATCAAAATTTAACATTGCTTGATCAGATGCATCTTCTGCATAGGTATCATTAAAGTTTAATGCAATGTCTGTTGTGGTGGTGATACGCGAATACAGCTCTTGTGCAATTTTAAGGTTTTCTTCCCCATCTAGTTTAGATTGCGCAATGATTTGATGATAAATTTCAAAATGCCCTGTGGATGCATAATCTAATAATAATTGGCAGAACTCAGTAATTAAAGCTTGTTGCGGTAACCCTTTTTTTTGATCTTGGTAAGGGGGAAGCCCTGCGAGTTGGCAATATAAAATAACCAATTTTTGACGAGCGTCTAACCAGTTATCTATAATAGAAAGTGCACCACCCCATTCCTCTTTTGCTTGTTTAAGTTTATTAAGCATGTGGCCTCCTATAAAGGTATATTTGATAATAGAAGTGAATGACCTTCTAATTTAAGCATATACTTTTGTTTAAAAATTACTGTGACCTTATACCCATTGTAAGTTTTTACAAATTTAAGAGATTATTATTAACCTTTAATGCACCTCATCTATTTGCGTTATACTATGTTAATTTAGTTTGAATTGAGTAATAAAATGAATCAGGTGATCGAAGAAAACGAGCAAGAAGCATGGTGGTTTATCGTTTCTCAAGGCAAGTTAGTTGCCTTAGATAAAGGGGAATTAATCCCTTTTGGTAGCATCAATGATTTACCATTTCCTGAAGGGGCAACAGTGAATAAACGTTTACTTGGTGAGTATAATGGTGCTTCTTGTTATCTTGTTGAACTTGATGATTTTTTAGATGTTGGGTTAGGCGACTATGTTACGCTTCGCTCTTTGTTGGGCAGAGTGCCTGACCTATTGTTTGACATGTCAGGGCGCGCTTTACAGATTGCATTATTCTATAAAACTCATCAGTTTTGCGGTCAGTGTGGTCAGAAAATGCAGGAGATTGATTGGGAAATTGCAATGAAATGTTATCATTGTCAACATCGAGCTTATCCACGTGTCTCACCTTGTATTATTGTTGCTATTCGCAAGCATAAACAAATTTTATTAGCATTGCATAAACGTCATCAGCAAAGTAATTACCCTGTTTATACAACCTTAGCGGGTTTTACTGAAGCAGGGGAGTCTCTAGAGGCCTGTATTGAGCGGGAAGTCTTTGAAGAAGTTGGTATTAAAGTTAAAAATATTCAATATGTGAGCAGTCAACCTTGGCCTTTTCCTCATTCCTTGATGATGGGATTTACTGCTGATTATGCTTCTGGAGAAGTGTGTGCTGACACACATGAATTAGTTGAAGCAAATTGGTATGATGCTGATAACTTACCAATCATGCCAAAGCATGGCACAATTGCGCGAAAATTAATTGAGAAAACATTAAAGCGATGTCGTTAAGCTAGGGCTTGGATATCGGATTGATAGGAATTACCAAGTTTATTTATAAAACGACTGTAGTATTATCTATCAATAATTTGGAATGACCACGTAAAACTATCAAAGTTAAAGTAAAAAAGGTTACTAATGACAGAATTAAAAAACGATCGCTATCTTCGTGCTTTGTTAAAAAAAGAAGTAGATAAAACACCAGTCTGGATGATGCGTCAAGCTGGCCGTTATTTACCTGAATATAAAGCAACTCGAGCACAAGCTGGTGATTTCATGTCATTATGTCGCAGTGCAGATCTCGCTTCAGAAGTGACTTTGCAGCCGCTTCGTCGTTTTGACTTAGATGCGGCGATTTTATTTTCTGATATTTTAACGATCCCTGATGCAATGGGCTTAGGTTTATATTTTTCAGAAGGTGAAGGCCCAAAATTCGAACGTCCTATTAGTTGTAAAAAAGACGTTGATAACTTGATCATGCCTGATCCAGAAGGTGAGCTGCAGTATGTAATGAATGCCGTGCGTGCTATTCGACGTGATTTAAAAGGTGAAGTGCCATTAATTGGCTTTTCAGGTAGTCCATGGACACTAGCAACTTATATGGTAGAAGGAAGTAGCTCGAAAGCCTTTACTAAAATTAAAAAAATGGCCTTTGCAGATCCTCAAATTTTACATGCTTTATTAGACAAATTAGCGGACTCAGTCATTGCTTACTTAAATGCTCAAATTGAAGCTGGCGCGCAATCAGTGATGGTCTTTGATACATGGGGCGGCGTTTTATCACCTCGTGATTACCAAGACTTCTCATTACAATATATGCATAAGATTGTGGATAATTTAAAGCGTTCACATGAGGGTCAAAAAATCCCTGTTACTTTATTTACTAAGAATGGTGGACAGTGGATTGAGAAGATCGCTGACACGGGTTGTGATGGCATTGGCTTAGATTGGACAATTGATATCAAAGAAGCAAAAGCACGAGTTGGCTCACGTGTTGCCTTGCAAGGTAATATGGACCCTTCTATGTTATATGCTTCACCAGAACGTATTCGACAAGAAGTTGCTTCTATTTTATCTGGTTTTGGTAGTGGTACTGGCCATGTTTTCAATTTAGGGCATGGTATACATTTAGACGTACCACCAGAAAACGCTAAAGTCTTTGTTGATGCGGTACATGAATTAAGTGTGCCTTACCATAAATAATCAATTCATAAGAAAAAGCATACCTTAAGTTAAGGTATGCTTTTTCTAGTAGTCCTTTTTTTATTCTTCTCTTAAACCTGCATATTATTACCCATTCCTATAGCAAAATAGTCACATAATCTTGCCGCTTGATAATATTTGCTTACTAATCTCATTTTTTTGCATCTTATTTTAACAAAACGAATAAAAATGCTTTCAATTCGGGTAGAATGCCGCGCATGTTCAATTAGTTTTGGAAAAACTGAATAATTGAATGTTTCACCGATGAAAACATTAACCGAGGAATGTGGAAGATAATGGAAAATAGCCGAACAATTAAACGAGCACTAATCAGTGTTTCTGATAAAACTGGTATTGTAGAGTTTGCACGAGAGTTAGCGGATAAAGGCGTTGATATTTTATCAACAGGTGGTACTTGCAAACTACTTGCAGAAAATAACATTAAAGTGACGGAAGTTTCTGATTACACTGGATTCCCAGAAATGATGGACGGGCGTGTAAAAACATTACACCCTAAAATTCACGGTGGCATTTTAGCACGTCGTGGTATCGATGAAGATATTATGGCTGCTAATGAAATTCAAGCAATTGATATGGTTGTAGTTAACCTATATCCATTTGCTGCAACGGTAGCAAACCCTGATTGTACATTAGAAGATGCAATTGAAAATATCGATATCGGTGGACCAACAATGGTTCGCGCTGCTGCAAAAAATCATAAAGATGTAGCGATTGTTGTTAATGCGTCTGACTACTCACGCATTTTAACTGAAATGAATGAAAACGAAGGTAGCCTAGTCTACAAAACACGTTTTGACCTAGCGATTGCTGCTTATGAGCATACAGCACAATATGATGGCATGATTGCTAATTACTTCGGGACTATGGTACCAAGTTACGGTGAAAACAAAGAAGGTGATGAAGAATCTAAATTCCCACGTACTTTCAATGCACAATTCCAGAAAAAACAAGATATGCGTTACGGTGAGAACTCTCATCAAGCTGCCGCTTTTTATGTTGAAAATAATGTTCAAGAAGCGTCTGTTTCAACTGCAACTCAATTACAAGGTAAAGCATTATCTTACAATAACATTGCAGATACTGATGCTGCCCTTGAATGTGTTAAAGAATTCTCTGAGCCAGCTTGTGTGATCGTTAAGCATGCGAACCCTTGTGGTGTAGCAGTTGCAGGTACTATCCTGGATGCTTATGAAGGGGCTTACAAAACAGACCCAACATCTGCATTTGGTGGCATTATTGCATTTAACCGAGAGTTAGATGCTGCTACAGCAGAAGCAATTACATCTCGCCAATTTGTTGAAGTTATCATCGCGCCTTCTGTGTCTGATGAAGCTGTTGCAATCATTACTGCTAAAAAGAACTTACGTTTATTAGTTTGTGGTGAGTGGGCTGATAAAACCACTGAATTCGACATTAAACGTGTAAATGGCGGATTATTAGTACAAGATCGTGACCAAGGCATGGTTGGATTGGATGACCTGAAAGTTGTGTCTAAACGCCAACCAACAGAATCAGAAATGAATGATCTACTATTTAGCTGGAAAGTAGCTAAATTTGTTAAATCAAATGCGATTGTTTACGTTAAAAATAGTACAACAGTGGGTGTTGGCGCAGGTCAAATGAGCCGTGTTTACAGTGCTAAAATTGCAGGTATTAAAGCAGCAGATGAAAACTTAGTGGTTGAAGGTTCTGTAATGGCATCTGATGCATTCTTCCCATTCCGTGATGGTATTGATGCAGCAGCAGAAGCGGGTATTAGCTGTGTGATTCAGCCTGGTGGTTCGATGCGTGATGACGAAGTTATCGCAGCAGCAGACGAGCACAACATGGCAATGGTATTTACAGGCATGCGTCACTTCCGTCATTAATCTGACTTACTGGAAGTGCTGTCGTCTGGGGATACTCAGGCGTACAGAATACTTTTAATCTATTTTATTTGGTGGCAATTTTGCCGCCTTATTTATATATACGATAAAATTAATTCTTAGCTAACTTGTTGATCTGGATGAATATAGCTTCTTGAATGACAACAAGCAGAATATGTAAGGAACAAAAATGAACGTATTAATTATTGGTAGCGGCGGCCGTGAGCATGCATTGGCATGGAAAGCAGCACAAAATACAGAAGTTAATAATATTTTTGTGGCACCAGGTAATGCTGGTAGCGCACTAGAAGATAAAGTCACTAACGTTAATATCGGCGTGGAAGAAATTGACGCTTTAGTTGCTTTTGCAAAAGAAAATGATGTTGAACTAACTATTGTTGGCCCTGAAGCACCATTAGTGATTGGTGTTGTTGATGCTTTCCAAGAAGCGAACTTAGCTTGCTTTGGTCCAACACAAGGCGCGGCACAACTAGAAGGCTCTAAAGCTTTTACTAAAGACTTTTTAGCACGTCATGATATTCCAACAGCTTGGTACCAAAACTTTACTGAAATTGAGCCAGCTTTAGCCTATGTTCGTGAAAAAGGTGCTCCGATTGTGATTAAAGCCGATGGCCTTGCTGCTGGTAAAGGCGTGATCGTAGCAATGACATTACAAGAAGCGGAAGATGCTATTCAAGATATGCTAGCGGGTAATGCATTTGGTGAAGCAGGGCATCGTGTTGTAATTGAAGAGTTTTTAGACGGTGAAGAAGCTTCATTTATTGTGATGGTTGACGGTAAGAACATTGTCCCAATGGCAACAAGTCAAGATCACAAACGTGTTGGTGATGGTGATACCGGTCCAAACACAGGTGGTATGGGCGCTTATTCTCCAGCACCAGTAGTAACGCAAGAAATGCATGATCGTATTATGGACTTAGTGATTCGTCCTACAGTGGAAGGAATGGCTGCGGAAGGTAATACCTACACTGGTTTTTTATATGCTGGTCTAATGATCATGGCAGATGGCACGCCTAAAGTGATTGAATACAATTGTCGTTTTGGTGACCCAGAAACACAACCTATTATGCTGCGTATGAAGTCTGACATCGTTACCTTATGTCTAGCAGGCGTTAATGGCGAACTTGATGGAATGGTTGCAGAGTTTGATTCACGTGCTGCCATTGGTGTTGTATTGGCTGCAGGCGGCTATCCTGGTGATTATACTAAAGGGCATGTCATTTCTGGTATTCCACAGGAAGCGGAAGGTCTTAAAGTATTCCATGCAGGTACTGCTGAAAAAGATGGTCAGGTCGTAACAAGTGGTGGGCGTGTACTTTGTGCGACTGCACTTGGAAATACAGTGACAGAGGCGCAACAGAAGGCTTATCAGCTAACTAAGCAAATTACTTGGGATGGCATGTTCCATCGTAATGATATCGCTTACCGTGCGATTGCGCGTGAGAATGACCAATAAGCTTTAATACCAATTATATTAAATAAGTGATCTAAATTTTACGCAGAAAAAATGACTTAGTTTAAGGCGTAATTTGAGTTAAATAGTTGTTCTATTTGCGAAAATTACAACGAAGAAATAAGTTATTTTAGCAAGTAAAATAGATCAGTTAATTAGTGTGATTGGTATAATTAATCGTTTCAATTAAAGCGCATACAAAAAGCCCCGTTATCTTTAATCACAAAGATAACGGGGCTTTTTTAGTTTGTACTCTGTGCTTATTTCTCAATAAGCTACGTTAACTTAAGAAGCAATACGTACAGGCGTTAATACATACCTATTAGCCCATGCCGCAATAACATCGGCAGCATATTGAGCATCTTCTTTTCTGGTCAGTAAATGATCTGCATTATCTAAGCTAACAAAGCTTTTTGGATGAAACGCCGCTTGGTAAATTTTTTCAGCTTCTCTAATGTTAACAGTGCTATCAAGAGGTGAATGCATCACTAATAAAGCACGTTTTAGTTTACTAATATGTCCGTTGCCGTAACTATTAATATCATCTAAAAATTGCTTTTGTATAGTAAAGTCACGTCCAGCTAAGTTTACTTTTGCCGCGCCTTTTGTATTGATCTCTTCAATATGGTCAGAGAAGTTGTGTGCTACATGGGCAGCATCTGAAGGAGCTCCAATGGTAACTACTGCAACAGCTTCTGGCAGCTTATCAGCTACGCCTAGCACAGCGGCTCCACCTAGACTATGACCGATTAGCAACTTAGGTGCTTGGTACTCTTTACTGAGAAAGTCTGATGCAGCAACAAGATCACGTACATTAGATGAAAAGTTAGTATTTGAGAAATCACCGGCGCTACAACCTAGCCCAGTAAAATCAAAACGGAAAACAGCAATTCCCTTGGCCGTTAGTGCTTTACTGATGCGGGCTGCGGCCGCGACATCTTTGCTACAGGTAAAACAATGGGCAAATAGCGCGTAAAATTTAATGTCAGATGTTGGTGTGTCTAAAACACCGCTAAGCATGTTACTTCCATTAGTAAATTCTACTTTTTGGCGCATGCTGGACTCCTATAAAAATGTTGAGTTATAAAAGGGTCTATTAGATCACATTTTAAAGAGAATTAACATGAATATAGGAGTTATTTAACATTTTTGAAACAAAAAGATTGATAAGAAGGGAATACATTAAAATGGATATAAAAAAACCCTCTAAGAAGAGGGTTTTTTATAATTAAACATTAACAATAGGGCATACAGAGTATGACAACAATAATGATTATTTGTTTACAGATTCTTTAAGTGCTTTACCAGCAACAAAAGCAGGAACGTTAGCTGCTTTAATTTCAATATCTGCGCCTGTTTGTGGGTTACGACCTGTACGTGCTGCACGATGATTCACTTTGAAAGTACCAAAGCCGATTAGTTGAACTGGTTCGCCATCTTTTAAGCTATCAGTTACGCTAGCTAAGATTTGTTCAAGAGCTGCTTTAGCCTGTACTTTAGTAAGGTCAGCTTTTTCTGCGATATCTGCTACAAGTTGAGTTTTGTTCATTATTTGACTTCCGTTAATATAAAAAAATACGTGATAGTTTAAACACTTATTTAATGTATTGCATTCATTCCTAGCAAGTAAAGCATAAACATAGTTAAAATGCTAGAAGAAGCCATTTATTTACTTAAGTGTGTTAAAAATCACACAATTTTAAGAGGTTTTAGTTTAATTTATGACGTTGCAATGCCAATACTGGTTTCATTTAATCCACGGATATAATCTCGAATAGACTTGATTAATGTAGGGCTACGTTCATTATCAAGCATCTTTAAAATGGTCTTTTGTACTTCCAGTTGCTCAATAAATAACGGCTCTATTAGTAATTCAGCTTCATCAATTTCCTGATCTGTTTGTAATTCAATAAAACTAGCAATCGTTGCAAAAACAGTTTGGCTTGCATTTAATGCTTCTTCTGGTGATTTAGTGGTGAAGGAGTTGAACACACATTGTGTAATAACACAGTAATCAATCGCAGGGTAAACGCCGAAGAAGTCATGATCTTTACTTTCTGGAACAATAGCATTGAAGTTTTCTTCTTGGATCGTGAAGTTTACTTTTGCGCCTTTAACAGTTAGTTTTTCCCAAAACAGCTGTAATATATTATCAGCAATAACATCATTATCACTTTCTATTGCTTGACTGAACATTTTAAAGTGAGCAATATTTTGCTCTGCTAGCGCCATACAAAATACACTTTGTTGCCAAGCTTGTAAGTTTGTTAATTGATTATTGATAGGAAGAGATAGCATAATTGTCCTATTTGCATCTTCAAAAGAGGTTAAGATTATAGGCAATTTTTGTTGTTGTCTTTAGATATTTTATTTTTTGTAATTAGCTATCAGCTATTTTGAAAAAAACAGATAAAAAAAGCGACTATCGAGTCGCTTTTTGGTATTTAGAGTTCGTTAAAATTTAGCCCATGCCGTATTTTTTTAATTTTTTACGAAGTGTGCCACGGTTAATGCCTAGCATAGTTGCTGCACGCGTTTGATTACCACGAGTGTATTGCATGATGATATCTAACATTGGCGCTTCAACCTCTGCCAATACTAACTCATACAGTTCAGTAGTGTCTTGACCGTTTAATTTTGCAACGTAACCAGAGACAGCTTGGCGTACTGAATCACGTAATGGACGTTGAGTTATTTGCCCTGTAGCTGGAATACTAGTAGTCGTTGTTAGTGCTTCTTGAGAAATATTTTGTTCAAACATGGGTATTAACTCTTTTAATTACAATTGATTTAAATAACTTTCTAATACGTTTAACTGCTCACTAGGAGTGTCGATCGCATTAAATTTTCGCTTAAAATAACCTAACCTATCTTGCTCTTGTAAATACCATCCTACGTGCTTCCTAGCAATTCGTGGCCCCATTACTTCACCATAAAAAGCATGTAAAGCTTGTACATGTTTTAATAGTATTTCAGTAATTTCCATTTGCGGTAAACACTGGGCATATTGCCCTGTATTTAAGTAGTGGTTAATTTCATTGAATATCCAAGGTGCACCTTGTGCGCCTCGTCCAATCATGATGGCATCTGCTCCAGTATGATCCAGCACATATTTGGCTTTCTCGACTGAAGTTATGTCACCATTAGCAATCACAGGGATTGTTACATTCTCTTTAATTGTTTTTATCGTGTCGTATTCAGCTTCACCTTTAAAAAGGCATTGGCGAGTACGACCGTGCACTGATAGTGCTTGGATACCAGCTTGTTCAGCGATCTGTGCAATCTCTAACCCGTTTCTATTCTCTGGATCCCAGCCGGTACGAATTTTTAAGGTGACAGGAACATCAACAGCATCAACAACACTTTCTAAAATAGCTTTCACTAATTCAGGATGGGGTAGTAATGCTGAGCCTGCCTTTTTTTTATTCACTTTTTTGGCTGGACAACCCATATTAATATCAACGATCTGAGCGCCTTGTTGCACGGTTAGCTGTGCAGCATTTGCCATTGCAAGCGGATCTGCGCCTGCAATTTGTACAGAACGTATACCTGATTCATCATGGTAATCCATTCGTAACTTAGATTTTGTACTATTCCAAACGCGTGGATTAGATGACAACATCTCCGATACCGCTAATCCAGCACCTTGCTTACGACAAAGTTCTCTGAATGGGCGATCGGTAACTCCAGCCATAGGAGCTAAAATAAGGTTATTGTCTAATTGGTATTGTCCAATGCGCATATTCTGACCGTTCTCTAAGTTAAGGCGGCGTAGTTTACGCACTTTTTCAATCAGAATAAAGGTTAATTATTAACCATTTTAAAATTATTTCGCTTGCATATTAAACAATTATTTGCTGTTGCTTTATTTAGGTGCATTTATAGCGAGTTATTGGAAAATAATTAACCATTTTATATTCGAACAACACTATTGTGGTGTGGATAGTCGCTTAAGCGTGTTTGATACCAGATAAGCGTGCCCACTCATCCTTAATTTTAGCAGAGTCCATATCAAACCATTCACCGTATACAGAAATTAATTCATCAGCTTGTTGCTCTAAAATGCCAGATAAAGCTAATTTCCCTTGCGGTTTAACTAAACATTCAATATTACTAGATAGTTCACGTAAAGGTCCGGCTAGGATATTGGCAACCACTACATCAGCTAATAGGCCTTGAGGCGCATCTTCTGGTAGGTATAACTCAAGTTGGTCAGAGACTTGATTGCGCTCGGCATTATCACGGCTAGCGGTTATTGCTTGTGGGTCAATATCAATACCAATAACACGTTTTGCCCCTAATTTAAGCGCTGCAATGGCTAATATCCCTGAGCCACATCCAAAATCGATAACCACTTTATCTTGTAGATCTTGTGCATCTAACCAAGCTAAACAAAGTGCCGTTGTCGGGTGTGTACCTGTACCAAATGCAAGCCCTGGATCGAGCATGACATTAACAGCATTTTCATCTGGAACTGGTTTCCAACTTGGGCAGATCCATAGGCGCTCACCAAATTGCATTGGGTGAAAGTTATCCATCCATTCCCTAACCCAGTCTTTATCTTCTAATTGTTCGATTTTAAATGCAAAGTCCTCAGCAAGTAGGTCGCTACTTTTTAGTAAGGCAATAACAGGTAGAAGGTCTGTTTCAGCATCGTATAAACCGGTTACATCAGTATCTCCCCAAAGCCTCGTTTCTCCTGGCATAGGTTCAAAGATAGGGGTGTCTTCTGAATCAGTAAAAGTGGCAGACAACGCGCCGTTGTCCATTAACAATTCGCCAATTGCCTCTGCATTTACGTTATTTGCATTTAGTTTAAGCTGGATCCAAGGCATGATTTTCTCTTTTTATGTGTGTAGGTAAATAAGCCTTAAGAATACAATGAATTCAGTGATTAATATAGCACTTGCCTGAGTTGATAATGGAAATGGATAGTTATATAAACGTTAGTGATTTTTATGCCTTTATTTTTTTATTACCTTATTTTGTACTGTGTCATTATAAAGTTTTTATAGCGTATTTCTGCCACTGGCGATTTATTATACAATGATTATGCTATTCCCCCCATTAAATACTAATATCATAACGATATAACCGATAGCGCGATATCATCAGAGTTAGGTCATTTTAAACTCATAAATTTAAGTAGAGCACTTATTTACTTTAAAATTTTGTTAGAATTAAGTCCTCTCTAATATAAGCTCAATTATTTTTATCAATGATTCCCTTATTCATTGCATTATTTTTTATTACAATTTCAATAGCTTACAGGTAAGGTATAACAATGAATAAAATAGTGATCATTGACGATCATCAGTTATTTTTACACGGATTAAAGTTAACATTAGAAAATGAGAATAATAGCGTTACCACCTTTGATAGCCCAACTAAGGCATTGGCAAGCATAAAACAGATTCAACCAGACCTTATTTTAATGGATTTATATATGCCAGAAATGAGTGGATTAGCCATGATAAAAGCATTAACCGATACTGATTTGGCTTATCCTGTTGTTATCATATCTGCTTGTGAAGATTATTATGACTTATACAGTGCTCTACAGAAGGGAGCTATGGGGTTTATTCCAAAATCTGATACGCCAGAAAAAATGATAGATGCGTTAGATAGAGTGCTGGAAGGGGAGCTTTTTTTACCACCGAATGTGGCTTTAGAAATTGATAAAATAGCGGAGTTGGCGATAGTTAATAAACAACGTTTCAATTTATCAGAGCGCCAGCTGCAAATTTTACAGCTTATTTCAGAAGGCAAAAGTAATCGAGAAATCGCTGATATCTTATGTATTTCTCCTGACACGGTAAAATTTCACCAAAAAGGTTTATATACATCATTATCTGTTTCTGGCTCATCTAGTAGACTTAAAGCCGTTGAAAAAGCATTGCATTTTGGTTTAATTAAACTTTAGTTTTTATTTTAGCAATTGTGTTAATAAAAACCTTAATGAAGCTGGTTTTACTGGTTTATGCAGTATTTTATAATTAATTTTTTTTGCTAAGTCTTGTACTTCTTTAAGTTTATTTGGATCTGCTTCCCCAGTTAGCAAAATGGCCGGTATGGCATTTATATTTTTGATCGCTTTAATAACATCTAATCCTGTTTGTTGAGTCGAAAAACGATAATCAGTAATCACTAAGTGATAACTTTTTAAATTAAATTGTCGTAAGCCCGCTTCTGCAGTATTAGCACAATCTACCTTGTATCCCCAATTTTCAAGCAACATACTTAAAGCACTTAAGATCCCTTGGTCATCATCAATAAGTAAAATATTAAAGTTTGCGGGCGTATTTGCTAAGTTGTTTAAATTGGTTGGTATAATGATATTTCTAGCTAAATTTAATGTAATACTGAAACAGCTACCATTATTATCTGTAGTGACTTTAATATTGGTGTTACATAATTGTGCTTTACGTTGTGCAATAGGGAGCCCTAAACCAATCCCCTTACTTTTGTTATGTAAAGGGTTATCAGCCAATGCAATTTCATCAAACAAACTACCGATTAGTTGATCGGGGATCTTTGCTCCCTGATTCCACACTTGTAATAAGGCCTTACCTTGATAGCGGCGCACACTTAATAATACTTTGGCTGTTTTTTTTGATGAGCTGTGTAGCAGGGCATTATTTAACAATGTATCGACTATTTCGGTTAAAAGGCGTTGATCGCTGGTTACTTGCATCTCAGGTAAATGAACGCTTATTTTCATTCCACTCTGTTTCGCTATAAATTGGTTTTTTTTGATTAACGGAGATAGGGTACTTACCAATGAAAAGTCACTCACATTGACTGTCATGGTACCTGAGTCTAAACGCGAAAGGTCTAATAATGCTGATAACCAGCGGTCGATATCTTCTGAAGCAAGCTTTATATTTTTGGCGAGTTGATAATGTGGCGATAACTGTAATTTATTCTCTAATAATTGCCCGTATAAAGACAAGCTACTCAGTGGTTGTCGTATATCATGAATAATACGATTTAAGTAACGGCTGGTTTTAGGTGAAATAATCTCTTCTTGTGGTTTTATCGTCATTTTTCGTGGGGGCTTTTCTTTACTATTGTGTAGTTGGTTCCCCGTAGTGATAAAGCATAATGTAAATAAAAATAGACTATTAAACAGTAGCG
Organism: Psychromonas aquatilis; assembly: GCF_038155185.1. Taxonomy (NCBI): domain Bacteria; kingdom Pseudomonadati; phylum Pseudomonadota; class Gammaproteobacteria; order Alteromonadales; family Psychromonadaceae; genus Psychromonas; species Psychromonas aquatilis. Next base: position 21,015 of record NZ_JBAKAZ010000020.1, on the reverse strand, counting down.
CGAAAATATCCATATTTATTGCAACGGCCGTTAACAAATAACAAGATACAACGAGAATATTATTGATAAACAAATATCTTGTATTAAATGCCAAGAGGTAATGATAAAAAAATGGGAATAAGAGTAGTAAAGACAGCAAATCATGACCAGTTTTCTGCTCTTGACCATAACTGTTAATAGAGATAAATAAGGTTAATAAAGAGCAGGTTATGGGGGTTATTATATGTATGTATTGGTTATGATTTCTAATTAACCCAATTAATAAGCTTAATGAGAGTACTAATAAAGATAATGGAAAATAATAGGAACTAGTAAAGACCGGAGAAGACTCGAAAAACGTATAACTTTGTACGATTCCAATTAGAAAAAATAAACACAGTGAAGATACAATCGCCAAATTAAACGAACGGAGCGATTGCCACTTTAATTGGGAGCTTGACTGATTTTGCATTTATGTCTTCCACTTACAAATACATGACTTACGCATTATCTATGTAATTAAGCGTAATCCAAAGTAAAATATTGATAGGAAACCATGCGATGAATAAAAAAAAGCCTAACAAAGTTAGGCTGCCTATTAAGATGCATTTTTACAAAAACATTTATTGGCTCAAAGTGGGTTTATTACTGTACCTTGATTACTCAAAGTGAGCTTAGAATGCCTTAATCAATATAAAAAAGTAACTACCCACGCGGGTAGTTTTATTCACTTATTGTGGGTAGTTGGTACAAGGTTAATCTTTTATAGCGAATTGTGAAGCGCTTTGTAGAGCAAATGAGTAGCCTTTTGCCCCCATTCCGCAAATAACTGCACAAGCTACATCTGATAAGTAAGAATGATGTCTAAATGCTTCTCGTTTGTGAATGTTTGATAGATGTACTTCAACAAATGGAATCGCCACACCCAATAACGCATCGCGAATAGCGACACTGGTATGTGTGAAAGCTGCGGGGTTAATAATAATAAAATCAATCTCGTTAGCGCTCTCATGGATTTTTTCAATGAGCTCATATTCGCGATTAGACTGTAAATGAGATAGCGTAATATTTAACTGTTGTGCTTCTATGGTTAAAGCATCAATGATATCTGTTAAGGTTTGGCTTCCATAAACTTCAGGCTCTCGTTTGCCCAGTAAATTAAGGTTAGGTCCATTTAATACTAATACTTTCACTTTATATTCCTTTGCATATTGAGCTTATAAAAAAACTCCCCGGTAACAACGAGGTTAACGAGGAGTTTAGCGAGAAAGTACTCAATTTGCTATCTATGTAAATTGAAGTTATGCAATCTCTTGATTTTCTTTGATTAGTTTATCTACTACGCTTGGGTCAGCAAGTGTTGATGTATCACCAAGTTGATCGCTTTCACCCGTTGCAATTTTTCGTAAAATTCGGCGCATAATTTTACCTGAGCGAGTTTTAGGTAAGCCTTCTGCCCAATGAAGGATATCAGGCGTAGCAATTGCACCAATTTCTTTACGTACCCACTGTTTAACTTCAGCATATAGTTCAGGTGATGGGTATTCTCCGGCATTCAAAGTGACGTAAGCATAAATACCTTGCCCTTTTATTTCATGTGGAACACCTACCACCGCAGCTTCTGCTACTTTAGGATGAGACACTAATGCACTTTCTATTTCTGCGGTACCCATTCGGTGCCCTGATACATTTAATACATCGTCTACACGGCCTGTGATCCAGTAATAACCATCTTCATCACGGCGAGCACCGTCACCAGTGAAATACATATTGTCGAAAGTTGAAAAGTAAGTTTGCTCAAAACGTTCATGGTTGCCATACAGTGTACGCATTTGTCCAGGCCAGCTATCAAGCATCACTAAGTTACCTTCAATGGCTCCTTCAAGAATGTTTCCTTCGTTATCCACTAAAGCAGGTTGAACACCAAAGAATGGACGTGTTGCTGAACCAGGTTTTAAGTCCGTTGCACCCGGTAGCGGTGTGATTAAAATGCCACCTGTTTCTGTTTGCCACCAAGTATCAACAATAGGACAACGCTTATCGCCAATTTTATCGTAATACCACTGCCATGCTTCAGGGTTAATAGGCTCCCCAACAGAGCCGAGTACACGTAAAGTGCTACGAGACGTGCCGGCAATCGCTTCATTGCCTTTCGCCATTAATGCACGGATGGCTGTTGGCGCAGTATAAAGTAGGGTTACATTATGTTTATCAACAACTTCACTCATACGAGATGTCGTTGGGTAGGTAGGCACACCTTCAAATAATAATGTTGTTGCGCCATTTGCAAGTGGACCATAAACCAAATAACTGTGTCCCGTTATCCAACCGACGTCCGCTGTACACCAATAAATATCGCCTTCTTGATAGTCAAAGACATACTTAAAGGTCATTGCTGCGTAAACTAGGTAGCCGCCAGTTGTATGTAAAACGCCTTTTGGTGTGCCCGTTGACCCTGAAGTGTATAAGATAAATAGTGGGTCTTCTGCATTCATTGCAACCGGTTCACATTCAGTAGGTTGTGATTGAGTAACTTCTGCCCAGTCTAAATCTCGGTCTTCAAACCAAGCAACATCACCACCAGTGTTTTTGAAAACGATAACACTTTCAACACAATCGGTACCATCTCGTAATAGTGCTTCGTCTACATTGCCTTTTAATGGAACCGTTCGTCCGCCACGTCGACCTTCGTCGGCTGTAATAACCAGTTTAGATTTACTATCAATAATACGTCCTGCAATGGCATCAGGAGAAAAACCACCAAATACAATAGAATGTACCGCGCCGATACGTGTACAAGCTAACATTGCAACAGCTGCTTCTGGGGTCATTGGCATATATAAACAGACTACATCGCCTTTTTTAATACCTTGTTCTTTTAATGCGTTCGCAAATTGACACACTTGTGTATACAACTGATTATAAGTTATTTTGGCATCTTGATCGGGAGTATCACCTTCCCAAAGTAAAGCAACTTGATCACCTTTTGTTGCTAAGTGTCTATCGATACAGTTTACTGATACATTTAGTTCACCGTCTTCAAACCATTTAATATCTACATTTCCAGGTGCGTATGAACTATTTTTTACTTTGCTGTAAGGTTTGATCCAATCTAAGATTTTTCCTTTATCACCCCAAAATTTTTCCGGATCTTCAATAGAAAGTTTGTAATCCGATAGGTATTGATCGTTTGTTAACAAGCTTTTTTGTGCTAACTCAGGTGAAACTGGATAAATACTTTGTCCGCTCATTCTTTACTCCATTATTGCAAAATAATTAATATTTAAGTTTGCGTTACTAACCACATCACTATCAACATTACCTAATAAGTTGATTTTCATTCTAAAGGAGTGAGAAATTAGTTATTGTGAGGTATGCCTCTGTTGTTAAATAAATGTTAATTCTCATTAACTTAGCTAAAAAATTGCGATCAATATCAATTATTTTATTTAGTTTATGAGCTAATGAAACATCTTTTTTATTGTTTTCTGCAGTATTTACTAAGCTATATGTAGCGTCTTTTATTTTTAATTATTAAAGACTTTATCTCTGTGCAATTTAAGCCTGTGGAGTAGTTTATGCCTTATAAACAGAGTGGCTATGTTGTCTTATTAACCACGGTTATTTTAAGCTTCGCTGGTATTCTTTACACATCGAATATGGTTTCTTTGCAAGTTATCGATAATAAAGTATTAGCGAATCAATACCGAAGCAGTGAAGCATTCGTGAATAGTGAATCAGGAGTAAACCTGATATTAAATAAGTTAAGCTCTGCTGACATGACGATGGATATGCTAAATTCATTGCCTTTTAGTTATCCAGAAAACAGATCTTCTCTATCCTATAATGTTGAAGTCGACCGCATCGGCAATCATAAATTATCTATCTCTTCTATTGGTCGAAGCTCGGACAATAGTGCCTTTCGTGAAATAACATTACAGGTTTATTATAACTTATCATTCAATGTGCCGGATGCGCCGCTACTTAGTAATGGGAAATTGTTAATCGATGCTGCTAACTCAATCAATGATGGTTGCGAAGGTTTGTCTGTTGATGATTGCAGTTCGCCAGGCAGTGTTTCTAATCATCTTATTATCAGCAACCCTCGGGTTATCGATGCTGAGAGTGATGAAATAGAGGATAACCCTGATTTAGCACAGTGTTTATATTCTCCCTCAAGTGAACAAAGCAATATGAATGTTATTGCTAATCAAGCGATTCAAGGCCAGCTCCTTGACTCAGAAGGACATTCACGCATTAAAAAGGTAGTGAATAATAACTGGGGAAAGGCGGAAGTGAGTGGTGGAGAAGTATTTAATCACATGTCACCGATCGCTAATCTCAATCAACCTGAGTCACTTTTTGAATACACTTTTGCTACCAAGTGGAGTGAGGCACAAAAAACACTGACAAACACACCTTTAGTCGCCGATATTGATATGACATTGACCGCAGGTGTCGGTTGCGCTCAACAATTAAAAAATATTGATCAGAATATTAATGTTATTTATATAAAAGGTGATTGCGAAATCAGTGCTTCAGCACTTTCTGCAGTCGGTACTTTTACGATTGGAAGTACAACATACCCTAAAATGCTACTGATGGATGGAGGTAAGTTTATTACTTCTGAGAATGCGCAAGTTTCAGTAAATGGCATCTTGTATTTGTTACCTAAAGTTAACGATATCGTCGATGAGAATGGTGATCTCGTGTATGTCGATGGCGTAAAGCAAACTTACAGAGAAAAAGTCATTGATCTCGCTAAAATCAACGTAAATGGCTCATTACTAAGTGAGTATGATTGCTCTATTAGTAGAGCTGGTTTATCTGTTAGATACGATAAAGACAAACTAAATAGGTTGTACCAACACATGGGAATGACCCCTACTAGTAGTCGTTATCAATTAGTGGCTGGTTCATGGAGGGATTTTTAATGTTTAAAAAAGTCCAAGCCTTTTCTCTGATCGAAATTTTAATTGCACTGGTTATTGTCAGCCTAACGGCGGCAAATATGTATGGATTGCAACAAAAAGTATCATTTCAACAAGGTGATAATATTAGTTATGTTGATGCTATTTCTGTGGCTACTAAAGAGATAGAAAAAGCCTTAAGTGTTAATGATATAGAAACATTAATGGCTTTAAGTGAGGGAAAAAATACTAAACTTCAATTAGCTAATACGATCTTTGAACAGTCATGGTCTGTACATGAGGTTGGTGAGCGATATGATGCAGGTGATGCCTTTAAAGAGGTTTGTGTAGTGTTAACTTGGGTTAGCCGTACCCAAAGAGAACAGGTTTTTCAGCATTGTGTACAAGTTAATTTGGCACAAATAACAGGGGAGGAGGAACAAGGTACTCAAGCATCCAAAGCGGTTATTTTTTCTGAGTTCGTAGATCAGGAGATTGAGTATTTTAACGTTAATAAGCAATATCTAAACGGAGATCTAGTCATCTATGATAGTTACTTTTATCAAAGCTTATCTGACTCATCTACAAGTGGCATCGCCCCAACACTCGCTAATGATCATTGGCAAAGACTCGGAAAAATTGATAATCCACAGGCACTTTCAAATCTTGACTCATAAAGCTTATGCCTTTGTTATGATTTTGTGATAAGTAAAATATTTTCGATATGTTATTGTAGCGTCTTATTAATATTTATACTTATTGAGTGCGGTTAACTGAGGAATGTTTGGGCAATGATTGAAAGCCAATTACTAATTTTAGAGCAAGCGAATAAATACTTATCTTCGGTAACTGAATCACAATATGTACAGGTCATTGCACCCGCTTTTATGAGCTCTGCTGGTGCCCATATACGACATATACTTGACCATTATAATTCAATAATAAATGGCTTACCTGAAGGCCTGGTGGATTATGATAAGCGCAGTCGCGGTGGCGTTATAGAAAGCTGCCCAGAAGCTGCGCAAGCATCCATTAAAGAAATATCTACCTTTTTAAAGTCGTTAACTGCTGAGCAATTACAACAAAACATTAAGTTATCTACGGAAGTTTCAGTTAGTGACAAAAAAGTCATCATCGTTGATACCACCTTAGCACGTGAAATTATTTTTGTTGGTAGCCATGCTGTTCATCATCTTGCTACCGTTAAACATATTGCTCAAGCGCAACAACTTGATATTGATAGCGCTTTAGGTATTGCACCAGCGACAGCTACTTTTTTACGTGATGGTCAGTGAGCGCATGTGTACATTAACTTACCGGTTAACAGCGCAAGGTTATCAAGTATTTTTTAATCGAGACGAACAACGAACTCGCCCGCAAGCTATCCAACCGCAATTTGATCCAATATTGCACTCTGTTTACCCTGTTGATCCAACTGGTGGCGGAACCTGGATTGCCGTTCATGAGACTGGGGTGACCTTAGCGCTCCTAAACTATTATCAAGCTCAAGTTGACCCAAGCCTGAAAACGTTTATTAGTCGAGGCGTTATTATCCCTCATTTATTGGCGGATATTGATAATGTGCACCAACAATTATTGGATATGGATTTAACTCAATTCCAAGCTTTTCAATTGTGTGTGTTTGACAAAAGCTTATCGAAAAATACAGTTGAAAGCGCATTCGCCCAACAATATATTTGGGATGGTAAATCACTTACTTTCTCTACGTTATCGATTGAAACATCTCTTCCTATTACCTCATCTAGTGTTGATTACGATCTAGTTTATGCCGCTCGAAAGGGTAAATTTCAAAGCATGATTGAACAGAGTCAATCAACGACTAGCGATTATATTAATTATCACCAAGAACAAGGTGAAATAGGAAAGTGTTCGGTGCGAATGTTTAGGGAGGACGCTAAAACTGTTAGCTTTACGCAGATTAGTGTTAATCAAACATTGGAAATAGGAAGTAAGGTGCAAGTTAATTACATAGATTATTTGTTACCAGAAAGGCAACAAACTTTTTCTATTAACCTTTAACCTATTCGACCTGAGTTAGAGGTGTCATATTTTCTGAAGATGTTAGTGTGATGGGGGATAATGACAACATCACACTTAGACATACACTGTAGATCCTAATAATGAGGAGGGCGCATCTCTTCTTTTTCAGAGGCAAGTTGGTTCGGTTGACTCTCTTTTAATTTTACGGCTAACAAAGCGACTTGTTCAATAAGTTGTTGAGTACGGCGTTGTTGCTCAAATATCTCTTGATTTAACGTATCAATATTATCTTCCTGAAAAGCGACTTTCATTTCTAATTGCTCAATACGCGCTTGTAGTTCTTTATCTTGATTATTCATCATCTCTCTATAATGGCACTGTTCGCCATGTTTTAATCATTCGTAGAAGTGTTACTGGATTTCGTTAAGTCACTTCATAGTATCATGAGTATAGTACACTGCTTACTAACATCAGCAAAAGCTTAGGTTATTTAATTTCGATTTGTTGTGTGTTTTTTATTCATTATTGATTGATAAATAAAGGCATCTTTTTATTTATATGAACTATTAAGCAGTTATTTTGTCAATACATAACAAACTGACAATTTATTGAAATTTAGGCATTATTTTTTAGTTAGCTTAAAGCTTAATAAATAGCTGATAACTTAATATTTAGGTTATTTATTGATTAAAGGAATGAAAGGTCTCGTTATTAACAGAGATACTAACAACACAAGTTTGATTATGCGCTTCTATAATGAATTGCCATATTAATAAACTGAAATGGAGCGTCATTGTTATTATGTGATGTTTTTAAAAACAGCACTAATTACATGATTAAATTGTCTTTGTTGTAAAATAGCTTTAGGGTTAGTATATCTTAATAATTTGAGATACTTACTTTGTTTTTTTAAAGTGAAATTCAAGATATCAGTGTTTAATAATAATATTCGGAGTAACAATGAAAAACGTTTTTAAAGTTTCTTTATTAGCTGCAGCTGTAGCAATAACAGTTGGTTGTAATGAAAAAACAAAAGAATCTCCAGTTCAAGACACATCAGTTGAAACGACTGAAGTCGCAACGTTTAAAGATGATCATGAAAAAGCTGCTTATGCAATTGGGTCTTCACTTTCTCGCTACATCGCAACGACTTTAGACAAACAAGCTGAGTTAGGCATGGAGTTAGACAAAGAAGTTATTATTCAAGGTATCTCAGACACATTACGTGATAAGTCTAAGCTTTCTGATGATGAAATCATGACGACATTGAAAGCGTATGATGCCGAAGTTCAAGCGGTAGCAGAAGAGCAACAAGCTGAGTTAGCAAAAAAAGCTGCTGCTGACGATAAGGTAAGACTTGAGAAAGAAAAAGCCTTTCTAGCAGAGAATGCTAAAGCAGAAGGCGTAACGGTAACTGAGTCTGGTTTACAATACTCTGTGATCACCAAAGCGGACGGCCCTAAACCAGCTGCAACAGATACTGTAAAAGTACACTATGTTGGAACACTGGTAGATGGCACTGAGTTTGATAGCTCTGTTGCACGTGGCGAACCAGCTACATTCCCTTTAAACCGTGTTATTGCTGGTTGGACTGAAGGTGTTCAATTAATGAGTGTCGGTGAGAAATACAAGTTTGTGATTCCAGCTGACTTAGCTTACGGTGAGAATGGCGCAGGTTCTATTCCTGCAAACGCAACTCTTATTTTTGAGGTTGAGTTGTTAGAGATTCCATCAAAAGCAGCTGCAAAAACTGAAGCCGCGACAGAAGAAAAATAATACGCTTTAGCGATTATCTAGCGATCATAGTACAGTGATTACAATAATACCTAAAAGGCCGCAGTAGCGGCCTTTTTTATTGCTAAACATACCAATCACGATAATTAACATCTTATCGCTAATTCTTCGATAGACTATTAACGACGTTAATCGACGAAAGGCTCAAATTATGCCTTGAACTCAGTCATTTTTCCTGTGCAAAACTTAGATCACTTATTTAACGTAATCGCTATCATTTCGCTCAATACTTTGTAACCACCATTGATTTGATTTAAAAGTTAGGTGACAAACACTAACGTTATGCACGTTAAATTGACGAGGGGCATCAACCGGAATATGTAATATCTTCTTTAATAACATCACCATTGATAAACCATGTGTCATGACCGCAACCTTTTCTCCAGCATGTAAACGTTGAATCTCATTTATTCTATTAAACAAGCGAGATTTTACTTGGTTTAGTGTTTCTCCCTCACCAATCTGAACATTAAGCTCTGCAGAGAACAAACGTCGTAATTGCTCTTTATCGTATTCTGAAAGTGACTCTTTAGGTTGGCCATCTAAATAACCATAGCTAATTTCCCTTAATAAAGGACATAATTTTAATGGTAAATCTTTGGCAATAGATAACGGTGTGGCTGAAGAAATCGCACGCCCTAAGTCACTGCTATATATGTGTTGCAGTGGAATTTGACTAAAATGCGCGACTAATCTTTCTGCTTGTTGTAATCCGAGTGGAGTTAATGGGCTATCGGCATGGCCTTGAAAACACCCTTGTTGGTTGAAAATCGTCTCACCATGACGAATTAAATATAAGTCAGTCATTATTATCTCTTATGTACATGAATGCTAATATTACACTTTAAAAACTCAAATAGTGTATCCTAGCCGAGAAATTATTGAGTGGCTTTATAGGTTTAGGTGATTAATGTGAGCAAGTTTGATGTAATTATAATTGGTGCTGGCGCATCGGGTTTAATGTGCGCTATTGAAGCAGGAAAACGAGGAAGAAAGGTCTTACTCATTGAGCATGCAAAGCGCATTGGTCAAAAGATTATTATGAGTGGTGGCGGCCGTTGTAATTTCACTAATTTATATGTTGAACCGAGCAATTTCTTATGTAGTAACCCACATTTTGTAAAGTCAGCGCTAAGTCGTTATACACAATGGGATTTTATTGCGCTGGTGGATAAGCATAATATTGCTTGGCATGAGCGCGATCATGGCCAGCTTTTTTGTGATGATAGTGCCAAACAAATTGTTAAAATGCTGTTAGACGAAGCGAAGGCCGCTAATGTTACGATTAAAACGCAATGTGAAGTACTTGATCATCAACAATTAGCTGATAATCATTTTGCAGTTGAAACCAGTCAAGGTGACTTTGAGTGCCATTCATTAGTTGTTGCAACGGGTGGATTATCTTTACCTAAATTAGGCGCCACACCTTTCGCTTACCAATTAGCTGAAAAATATAACTTACCTGTAAAACCAACTCGTGCTGGATTAGTACCTTTTACTTTGCAACCTGTATTAAAAGATAAACTAGCAGAATTATCAGGAATTAGTTTTCCTGCGACTGCAACGGCGATAAAAAAGAACGCAACAAAAAAGCAGCAACCAATGAGTTTTAGTGAAGCGCTTTTGTTCACTCATCGTGGTTTAAGTGGTCCGGTTATTTTGCAAATATCTAACTATTGGCAAGCTGGGGATACAATTTTAATTGATTTGCTACCGAGTCAAGATCTTGAGCAGTTACTGACTCAAACCCAACAATCACGACCTGAGTTAGCACTAAAAACGGTTTTATCACAGCATTTACCTAAACGAGTAGTGGAGTGTTTATTGGGAGTGGCGGAAATTGAAAGTCGTCCATTAAAACAGTTTAATGAAAAACAGCTATCAGAAGTGGTGGCGTTATTCCATCAATGGCAACCCCTAATCAATGGCACAGAAGGCTATAGAACCGCAGAGGTCACTTTAGGTGGTGTAGATACTGATGTTATTTCATCTAAAACCATGGAATGTAAATCGGTTAAAGGGTTATATTTTGTCGGTGAAGCGATGGATGTGACTGGTTGGCTGGGTGGCTTCAACTTTGCTTGGTGTTGGAGTTGTGGTTGGGCAGCAGGGCAAGATGTTTAGCTTTTACGGTTAGTATTTTCAATGGGGATTTAGGTTGCTGCTTGTATCAAGGTTTTATAAGCAGTATTGTCCTTAATAGAAATAATATCCTTATTGACAGAGGAAAGGTAATGTCAGAAAAAATTAATGATCTTCCTAATATTGACGAAAGTGTGTTTAATACTCCAACTCAGGAGCAGATACAAAAAGCGTCTTCCATATCACCTAGCCAACATAAACCAAGAATATTACTGTTATATGGTTCATTGCGAGAGCGTTCATTTAGTCGCTTGGCAATAGAAGAGAGTGCTCGACTATTGGAAGCATTTGGTGCTGAAACCCGTATCTTCAACCCCACTGGGCTACCACAGGTTGATTCAGGGGATGATCAACACCCTAAAGTCAAAGAGTTACGTGATTTAATGATGTGGTCAGAAGGGCAAGTGTGGTGTTCACCCGAGCGACACGGCTCTATGACCAGTATCTTTAAAAGCCAAATAGATTGGATGCCATTAAGCATTGGCGCAGTTAGGCCAACACAGGGTAAAACATTAGCCGTTATGCAGGTTTGCGGTGGCTCTCAATCATTTAATGCAGTGAATCAAATGCGTATTTTAGGTCGCTGGATGAGAATGGTGACTATCCCAAATCAATCCTCTATCGCTAAGGCTTTTTTAGAGTTTGATGAAGAAGGAAGAATGAAACCATCGTCATATTACAATCGTATTGTAGATGTGATGGAAGAGTTGGTTAAGTTCACTTTATTATTGCGTGATAACAAAACGTATTTTGTCGATCGTTACTCCGAACGTGTTGAAACGGCTGAACAATTAAGCCAACGCGTTAATCAGAAATCCATATAATTAAGCTACTCACTACAAAGGCCTTAATTTAAGGTCTTTGTATTGAGACTTAACCCTAATAGATTAAGTCATTTCTTCTTCGTCATAGCGTATTAAACGTTTCTTCAAGGTATTTCTAAAGGGCTGGAACTTCAGAATTTCATCGAACAAGATAATACCAAATACGATGTACAGTGGTGCATTAAAGTAAATCACCAAGGCACATAAAGGTAATGCAATTAACCACTGCGTAATAATATTAATACGTACAATCAGGTAACTATCGCCCATCGCTCGGATCATATTGCCACAAAACATATTGTTACATCGTATTAATGGTAAAACGATGTAAATAGGTGCGATTAAGGCCAAAGCTTGAATGGTATCAGCGGATAAGTTGGTGTAAATAAAGGGAGCAAGTTGACTGAATGCGACAAAAACCAGTGAGATAAAGACCGAGATAATTCTCGTCACGATTAACGATTGATACACAAATCCAGAGATCGCTGAGTAGTCTTTTTTACCTATATATTGACTGACCAAAATAGTACTCGCTTGCGCCCAAGTATTAGCAAACATTGATACTATTTTTATCCAAGGTAAGACCAGGGTAATAGCCGCATAGGCCGCAACGGATAACTGTGCAAATAAGATTTGAAACAGCAACAAGCCGGTTAATAGCACAATAAAATTCGCAACAATAGGCACCACTTCTTGAATATGCTCAATGATCGATTTTTTACATAAGATGTGGAAACCCGCTACATGCCCTAATATTTTTTCTCTATTAAAACGATAAGCGAGATAAGTAAAACGGATTAAAATCGCTATTACACTCCCCCATGCTGCCCCAGCAAGCCCTAATGCAGGAAAACCAGCAACGCCATGGATCAACATAAAACTAAAGAGCACATTGGATGGAATTTCTATCATAAAGCCATAAAGGGGAAGCCGGGTCTGTTTAGTGGCATTAAAGTAAACCACCATAACCTGTGACGCAGAAGAAAAAAGTAATAATAATAATGAGATATTAATATAACTTTTTGCTTCCTCTGCAATCAATGTGTTTTGAGCAATCAACTCAATCAAGGGGGCACTAACGAGTATTAATGTGAGTAAGGAAAGTATTGAAAACCCTAAATTTGTCGCCCAAGCTGAGGAGATTACTAAGCCTATTTTTTCTTTTACTCCAGCGCCAACTGCTCTCGATAAAACCAACTGAGTTCCGTTAGCAATAGCAAATTGAATACCAATGACAAAGGTTATTATTGCCCCTGCAATCCCAAAAGCGGCTACCTGAGATTCACCTAAAGAGGCAATTAATAAGAGATCAATGATAGTAACTGATTGTATTAATATTGCATTACAGGTCATTGGCCATGCTAAGGAAGCATTATGTAATAACGTTTTTCTTGAGAATGTCATAGTTCACTATCATTTCATGGTGATTGTTGTTGGTCGTTGAATTGGTTATGTAGCAGCAGGGGCGCTGAAATTTATGGTTTGCTCACCAATAAAAACGAGTCAATGGAGATTGAGGATTTAATTGTATGATAAATAGAAAAAGGATAATGAGAGTTTGTTAGCAAATACCGTCAATGATTAAGCGATAAATCGTTTTATCGCTTAATGATTATAGAGTAGGTAGCTGAAATTGTTTAATAACTTGCTCGTGCTTTTGAAAAAGCAAACCGCTTTGGACAGTTGGTATTCTCATTAAATCCACTTTCTGATTGGTTTTAGAGAATTCATTTGCAAATTGCAGTGCTAATTCTTGTTTACGTGTTTGTTGTGATAAATCTGCGATATCTTGAATATCAATATTAGGATCAAAACGATGAAAACCTTGATAACTAAAATGCTGATCGACATGTAAATCACTTAGTTTAACAAACTCTTGCATTAATGCTCGGCTTAGCGCATTTAATGATATCTCTTCGATCATTAAATAAACTGTTTTATCACGCATCTCTGGTAACGTACTTTTTGCTGTTTGTTCAACTTTTACATCAACTAGCCATAAACCATTATTGCGTTGTTGAAAGTCAACCAGTGTTAAATCACTATGATCATAACTGATCTTATCTAAGATGTTATTAATAGCGTCCTTAGAAGGTGATTGCTCAGCACTTCTGACAAGCGTACTTTGTTGCTCGTAAAACTCTGCCATTAATGGTAAGTCGATATGCGTATTAAAAGGCGTGGTAGTACTGTGTTGTAGTGATAGTTTAAACAACTCTCTGACTTCATGTTCACGTGACTTCTTAATCGCTAAGAATACACTCTGTATTATTTCTGACGTTGGTAGTTCAGGCTCAACACGCCATTTTCGGCCAAATAATAATTTTTCCTGACTGATTTTTTTACTCGATTTTTTATGATAATTATCATGGCCTATTACACCCACTTGAATGTAAATTCCTTCACCTTCCTGCGCGGCAAAAACAATGTATCTAGGATCGTATTCAATATCGACAATTAATGCTTCTACACTTTGTAAGGTATGGTGATAAGTTAGATAATGTTGTGGTACACAATAATTACCATTACTTAATAGCACTTTAGGTGCATTGGGCATCACCTGTTCGCCTAAGCGAAGTGAAATGTCTTCAACCATTTGAATAACCTTATTCTATTTTATTTACAATCTAATACGAGATTTAAACCGCTAAGGTTCACTTATCTTTTAAAAAAGACCGATCAAAATAATAAATAATTGCATCCTTTTTATAGCGGCTTAATAAACGCTTAAGTTTTCTGTGAACAAAATATAAGGTGCAAATATGAAAGCGTTATTACTGTGCTTGCTAAGCAAAGCGTGTTGACTCAAAACGGTTTAGTAATTGATGCATTAAATGGCAGATAAGCAAGGTTAAAATAATGGAAACCGTCATACTGCTCATCCGATATAAGCCACTGAAGATTAAGTCACTATTTGGCGTTAAATATTGACCGAATAAAATACCTAATGTGGTCATAGCACCAAAGCCAATGCTTGATCCACCACCTTCTCGGATATGGAATTGACTAAAAGATAAAAGGCTTATCCATAATATAGGGGCAACTAACAGTAATAAATCTGACCAATCATAAAGTAAAAACTGCCATAAAATACCGACACTTACGCCAACGATTGTACCTATTGCACGTTTACGAGCAGATTCAACTACTCCTTTCCAATGCATAGGAAATAAAATTAATATGGTACTCGCTTGCGCAGATAATGAATCCTGTAAGTCTAAAATTTGAAAAACAAGAAATGAGATGGTCGCGACTGTTGCCCCCAATAAAGTTTCATGACGGATTCTTTGTGGTGTTTTTACAAGTGCGCTTCTTGGTGTTCGTGGGTCAACGTCAGGAAATATCGCCATCATCAAATAAGCGATGACGACAGACAGTAGCGTTGCAAAGACATGGCTAAACAGCAAGTTATTTAAATCTGTATTAGGATAACTCGCAAAATTCAACATGATACTTAGCATGATTGTGCCAAACGCTCCGAATAGAAATAGGCTACCTTTTGACATCAATGCAAAGCGATAAATAAACAGCAAGAAAACAATCGGCGTTATTAAACCAGGTGCGCCTCCTAGTACACTTGTTAGCAGTCCAACTTCAATCACAGCGATCGTAGATGAAGCAATGATTTGACGCATTGCGTGAGCGTTCATCACTGGTGCTAAGCCAAGTAATAGCATAGGAGTTATCGTAAAGAATACGCCATAGTTAAATTCAAAAATTTTGCAGAATGCAAAGCCAATTGTCGCGCCCGTGGTAATGCGTAAGCATTGGCGTAAATCATTAGCCGATAAAGGATTATGTTTGGTTAACATATGGCTTACCTTATTTGATACAGAAAATATAAAAAAGAGACGCCATTGCTGTTTAGCAGTAGCGTTCATCTTCTATTTTGAGAAATAATGACTGGAGATTAAGCGTTATTAGTCAGTACCTAGTATACAATCAGCATTAATTAATAAAGATAATGCAGTAGACTGATTGCTTTAATTTGCATTGTCGCTAATAAGTTTAAAACAATATTATCAGGGACTAGTTGAACGGTTGCTCTAGCACCTGCAGGAAAGTGCGGCATGCCAGACTCATCAAATGAAAGGTGTAGTCTAAATCGTTGCGCATCTCGTACCCAGCGTGTTGATTCCTCTGGCTCTGCTAACAGGCCATCGGCATTAAATTGCCCGGTACTGACACCGGCATCAACACTTTCTACTATGGCTGGATATAAAACGCCTGGTGTACTATCAAAGGCAATTAAAGTTGATGAAGATGTTTGTACATTACGTAAGTTTTTTTCCCTAAAATCGGCAATAATATCAACATTATTTGATACCAAAGCGAGCAACGGTTGCCCAACGGTAGCAAAACTGCCTACTTCTAATTGTAAATTAGTGACAATGCCATCTTGGTCTGCATAGACGTTGGTGTAAGATAAATTAAGTTCTGCTTGAGCTAGGGCGTTTTCTGCTTGTCTTAATTTTAAGTTGCTTTCACCCTGTTCACCTCGATTGATCTGCAGCTTTTTTAGGCGTGCCTTAGCCGCTAAAAAGTTAGCGTTGGCGGTTTCTGCTTCGCTATCAGAGAGATCTTTTTGTTGTTGTGAAACACCATGTGTCACAAATAATGAATCAAAGCGTTTCGCCTCGTTACGTTTTTGTATAGTTGTTGATTGACTCGCTTTTAGATCTGCTTTTGCAGCTAATATAGAGGCATCTAATTCAGCATTATCTTGCTTTACTTGCTCTAAGTTTAATTGCGCGTCTGTTACCGCCAGCTGATAAGGTCGTGGGTCTATCTGAAATAATAGGTCTCCCTTTTTTACCGCCTGATTGTTGTAGACAGCGACAGTGTCTATTTTGCCGGTAATTTGCGGTGTTATTTTAGTGACAATACGTGTTGCCATTGCCTGTGGTGTTAACGGCATGGTGTTGTCTGCAAATAGAAAATATGCGAATAAAATAATAAAGCCTAAGCTCGCTATTTTTACTAATCGGGAAAATTGTTGATCTGGCGTCATTGAATCTCTCATATTAAATCTGTTGTTGATGTATTGATTGTTGCTAATTTTTTATTTACATTTTTGCTAATAATGCTTAATACCCGTTCTAATTCGATCAGCTCATCGGTACTGATTCCAGCCAGTAACTCAACGCGAACTTTCATTATTTGAGCTTCAATGATCGCTAACAAATCACTCCCTGCTGTTGTTAAAACCACCATTCTTGCGCGTTTATCCTGAGTACAAGGACGACGCTCTATTAAACCTTGGGCTTCTAATTGCCCTAAAGTACGCATCAGTGAAGCCAATTCAATTTCTAAGGCATTGGCTAAGGCTTTTTGGCTGATATTACCGCCTAGTCTTAATAGTTTCCAAAGAGCAGTCCAACGAGGGTAGGTTAGTCCTAACGGCTCTAACTCGGCATCTACCACATTGCGCCATAATCGATATAGGCGACCAAAGTGCTCGGCCAAAGAAAGATCTTTGAATCGTTCTAGGTCTTTTGACATTTTTATATTTACCCTATTTACTTAGCATGCTAACCATTGTACTTACTTAGCACGCTAAGTAAAAGGGGCGTTAAAAAATAAAATATTTTTTTGGAGCACTTTTAAAGGAAGAATAGAAATAACTAATTGTTTTATTTTGTAAAAAATATTTTATTATTTTTTTGCTGAGAGGGCTTAATAAGCGGAGATAAAAATAGGATGGGTTAAAGTGATATAACAATCGCTTTTATTTGTGCGGCTTTGTGATCATAAAATGCATGAAGTCGATAACGTAACGGCCACGATTCATTAATAACAAAGAGAAGAGTTGCTCTCCATTTTGCTATTAATGAAAATAGGTTAGCTTGCGGTTTCAATTATTGATTAACCGTATTTAGCTTTGTTGCGTTAAGCCTAAGTGAGCTGCATGAAACTCAAGGTGCGAGTCAATGAAACTACTGATGAAGTAATAGCTATGGTCATAACCTTCCCTCATATTTAATGTAAGCAAACTGTTTTTCTTATTGGCGATGGCCATTAAGTTCTCTGGCTTTAATTGAGTTTGTAAAAATGAATCGTTACTGCCTTGATCAATTAAAATCGGTTGATGAGACGTTGTTTTAGCAAGTAATTCACAGCTATCGTAGATTTTCCAATCTTCACTATCTGTGCCTAAGTACGCACTAAAGGCTTTTTCACCCCAAGGGCAATTAATAGGATTACAAATAGGGCTAAACGCACTAATTGATTGGTATAACTCTGGATTACGTAAACCTATTGTCAGCGCGCCATGTCCACCCATCGAGTGACCACTGATCGCGCGTTGTGTTGTCACTGGGAAGTTTGTTTCTATTAAAGCAGGCAGTTCATGGACAATATAGTCATACATTTGATAATGCTTATTCCAAGGTGCTTGTGTGGCATTGATATAAAAACCGGCACCTAAACCTAAGTCATAGGCTTTATTAATATCATCGGCTACGTCTTCTCCACGCGGGCTCGTATCGGGGGCAACAATTGCAACTCCCAATTTAGCTGCCATTTTCTGTGCACCGGCCTTTTGCATAAAATTTTCATCGCTGCAGGTTAACCCTGATAACCAGTATAGGACAGGGACTGGATTATTTGCGCTTGCTTGTGGCGGTAAAAAAATAGCAAAGCGCATTTCACAATTGAGCACTTTTGAATTGTGTGTGTACTGCTTATGCCAACCTTCGCATACTTTATTGCTGCTGATATTTTCAAGAATCATTATTTATCCCATTTAAATAGGCGGCCTAATAGAAGTCACTTATTAGGCCGCGCTTGCTTATTATTTATGGTCGAAGTGAATAACGCTACGGATACTTTCACCGTTATGCATTAAGTCGAATGATTTATTAATGTCTTCAAGTGGCATGGTATGAGTAATAAAATCACTTAATTTAAACTCACCTGCTAAATATTGCTCTACTATTGCAGGTAATTCTGAGCGACCTTTAACACCGCCAAAGGCTGTACCACGCCAAACACGACCAGTTACTAATTGGAATGGACGAGTTGAGATTTCTTGTCCTGCGCCAGCAACACCAACAATCACTGATTCACCCCATCCTTTGTGACAACATTCTAATGCACTACGCATAACGTCAACGTTACCAATACATTCAAATGAATATTCAACACCACCATCGGTCATTTCTACAATGACGTCTTGGATTGGTTTATCAAAGTCTTTAGGGTTAATACAATCTGTTGCACCCAACTGTTTCGCTAATTCAAATTTACTGTCATTAATATCAATACCAATAACTTTATTTGCACCAGCCATTTTTGCACCGATAATGGCAGATAAACCTATTCCACCAAGACCAAATATTGCAACGTTATCGCCTTTTTCAACTTTTGCAGTATTTAACACCGCTCCCATACCTGTTGTGACACCACAACCTAATAAACACACTTCTTCAAGTGGTGCCGCTTTGTTCACTTTTGCTAATGAAATTTCAGGTAGTACTGTGTACTCTGAAAACGTTGAGCAGCCCATGTAGTGAAAAATAGGTTGGCCATCTTTATAGAAGCGACTTGTGCCATCAGGCATAACCCCACGACCTTGGGTTTCACGTACTGCACTACATAAGTTAGTTTTGCCTGAAGTACAAAATTTACAGACACCACACTCAGCAGTATAGAGTGGGATAACATGATCACCCACACTCACACTGGTTACACCTTCACCCACTTGTTCTACAATGCCACCACCTTCATGGCCTAAAATAACCGGGAATAAACCTTCAGGATCTTCTCCTGATAAAGTAAATGCATCCGTGTGACAAACGCCAGAAGCAATTACTTTAACTAATACCTCACCTTTTTTAGGCAGCATTACATCAACTTCTTCAACCACTAAAGGTTGATTAGGGCCCCATGCAATTGCAGCTTTTGATTTAATAAATTGGTCAGTCATATTTACTCCAGTTATCTGTTAACAGTATTTTATGAATAGTATTATATTTGTTTCTATAGCAATGATAATCTAGTTTAAATGTAAATGACTTTTACTGGTAGGTAACAATGAAGTGGCAGGGCATTAATGAATTTGTTGCAGTGGCAGAAACACAAAGCTTTTCTGCTGCTGCAAAACTATTAAAGATTTCAACGGCGCAGGTGAGTCGCCAAGTGAGTGCCTTAGAGAAGCGTTTACAAGTTAAGCTTTTTTATCGTACTACTCGTAAAGTCTCGCTTACTCAAGAAGCACAGCTTTTTTATCAACATTGTCGTAATCTATTAGATGGCTTGGATAATGCAGAGCAGGCCATTACTAATTTGCAAAGTAGCCCACAGGGTAAAATTAAATTAACGGTGCCTGTTACTTACGGGGAACAAAAGGTGTTGCCGCTAGTGAACGATTTTGTAGCGTTGCATAATGGTATTGAAGTGACAACGGAATTAAACAACCATCGCGTGGATTTAATTGATGGTGGGTTTGATGTCGCTATTCGGCTTGGCCATTTACAAGATTCAAGTCTAATTGCTAAACAACTTAGTCAACGCTCCAATTATGTATGTGCTTCTGAGGCGTATTTACAAGCCAACGGTGAAGCCCATTCCCTCTCTGAGTTAAAGCATCATAATTGTCTATTAGGTACACGTGATTATTGGCGTTTTGTTGAACAAGGCAAAGAGAAAAACTTAAGAGTAAAAGGAAATTTACGCTGTAATAGTGGAGTCGCGCTAGTGGATGCGGCAATCAAAGGTATTGGTATAGTACAACTACCTGATTATTATGTTCATTCTTATATTGAATCTGGGGAATTATTTACTATATTAGATCAGTTTAGAGAGCCTGCTGAAGGTATTTGGGCGGTATATCCACAAAATCGTTATCTATCACCGAAAATTAGGTTATTGATAGAGTATCTTGGTAAACACCTTGAATAATGTGTTTATATTGAATTAAATTTATGCGCTATTGATTATCATCATGCTTTAAATAATGTTTAAAGCATGATGATAATAAAGGTTTATTCATTTACCTTGAAGCCTTGTGTATCAACTAGGCATTTTTTCAAAAGTGACAGTGTCGTTTAAAATCCCATCCCAGTTACCTTTACTGTCTGTAAAAATATGTGCTTGAGGTGTTATCGCTAGATCTGTATCCAAGCAACCTGCTGGCATAATAACAATATCGCGAGATTGGTTATAAATAGGCATGGTTGAGCTACATATCGAACAAAAGTTACGTGCAAATTTAGTTTCTGGGTGATGATAAAAACCCAGTTTTTCTTCCCCACTTAACCAAGTTAATTGTCCTGATGGGGCAAATAAGTTGGAACAGTGTGCAGAGCCTGTTATACCAATCACACTAATTAACTGATCTATTTTACTTGTTAAAATAACTTATT
>NZ_JBAKAZ010000019.1:0-52109 GCF_038155185.1 Psychromonas aquatilis | reverse complement strand
CCGCCTTAAAGATTACATTTAAAAACCGCAGTTACACAGAGTTATTTACAGGGTCTACCGTTCATTTTAGGTGAACGGTATTTCTAGTTATTAATTTCCAAGCAAGTATCTAGATAACTCTAATCTTCGTATAGATTTTCATAAACGAAGTTAGTTGCTTCGATATAACCAGGTACACTACCACAGTCAAAACGCTTACCTTTAAATTTGTAAGCTAATACACAACCGCGTTTAGCTTGCTCTAATAAAGCGTCGGTAATTTGTACTTCCCCACCTTTACCTGGTTTCGTTTTTTCTAAAATATCAAAAATATCAGGTGTTAAAATATAACGTCCGATGATCGCAAGATTACTCGGCGCAGTCCCTGGTGCTGGCTTTTCAACCATATCATCAACACGGTAGATATCATCTCTGATCACAGAGCCTTTGATTACACCATATTTATGAATTTCATCTTCAGGTACTTCTTCAACAGCCACAATTGAACAACGGAATTGCTCATACAATGCAGCCATCTGCTTTAATACGCCGTCGCCATCTTGGTTAATACACAAGTCATCAGCTAATACTACCGCAAAAGGTTGGTCACCGATCAACTCTTTACCAATTAAAATAGCGTGGCCTAGACCTTGCATTTTACGTTGGCGGATAAATGAGAAACGCGCACTATCCATTATTTTTCTGATATCACCTAGCTTAGCTTCTTTTGGCGTGCCGCTGATTTCATGTTCTAATTCATAGTTGTGATCAAAGTGATCTTCGATCGAGTGTTTGCCTCGACCTACCACAATGCCCATTCCACTCATACCAGCTTCAATTGCTTCATCAACACCAAATTCAATTAATGGCTTGTTTACAAGAGGCATCATCTCTTTTGGCATAGACTTAGTTGCAGGTAAAAAACGTGTACCATACCCTGCGGCTGGAAATAAACACTTCTTAATCATAGTCCCTCACTTTTATAAGTATTCAAACGAACGTAAAATACTTTAGCATTGTTTTAACAATAAAACACCTAATAAACATTAACTTAACTTCTAGTACGCGTCACTCGACGACGTTCACCTGCTTTACGATGTTGATTATGCTTTTTAACTGCTCGACGAATTCTCGCTTGTGGATTCGATACTTTATTGGTGTCAACACGCACTTTCGTTTCCGTTTCACGCGGCATATCAACAAGTTTACGCAAGTAATTAACCTCTTTAAGTGTTAGCTCCTGCCATCCACCTTGCGGTAATTGATTATTCAACATGATATTACCGTAACGCACACGCATTAAACGACTTACTTGCAGGCCTTGGCTTTCCCATAAACGACGTACTTCTCGTGTACGTCCTTCAGTAAGTACAACATGGAACCAACGATTAATACCTTCACCGCCATGTTCTTTGATATCTAGGAATTTTGCTTCACCATCTTCAAGTTGAACACCGGTGCGTAATCGATTTAAAATCGCTTCAGTTACATCGCCAAAAACACGTACTGCATATTCACGCTCTATCTGCTGGCTTGGGTGCATCATTTTATTTGCAAATTCGCCATCGGTTGTAAATAACAACAAACCTGACGTATTAATATCTAAACGGCCAATCGAGATCCAACGAGCCCCTTTCAGCTGTGGTAAACGATCAAAAACAGTTTTACGGCCTTCTTCATCGCTACGCGTACATACTTCACCTTCAGGCTTGTTGTAGGATAATATACGACAAACAACACTTTCAGCTGCTTGATATTTAACTACATGGCCATCAACTCGAATAACTTGATCCTGTGTTACACGCTCGCCCAATTCAACAACTTTACCATCTAGGCTAACACGCCCTTCTGCAATAACTGTTTCCATTTTACGACGAGAACCTAATCCAGCTCGTGCTAATACTTTTTGTAATTTTTCACTCATTTTTTATTTCCTTGGGTAATTCACATTATGCCAACTGCACTTTTATTTCGCTAAAACTAAAAGCGACTGTGCATCGTTATATAATTATTACTTTTTAAAGCATTTACGCTTTATCATTCTTATTGGAACGGAGTTAAATCACCCGTTCCTTCTCTCACTATCACCACATCATCATCTGATAAATCGATAACACTTGTTGGTGACTCTCCTAAGTATCCCCCATTAATAATAAGGTCTACTTGATGTTCTAGTTGATCTCTGATTTCTTCAGGATCAAATTCGGTACTGGTATTGCCTGGTAGAATTAAGCTCGTTGTCATTAACGGCGTATCCAACTCATCCAATAAAGACAATGCAATGGCATTATCAGGGACCCGAATACCAATCGTACGTTTACTTGGGTTCATTAAACGCTTTGGTAAATCCTTGGTTGATTTGAAGATAAAAGTATAAGGACCCGGTGTATTATTTTTTAACATACGATAAGCACTGTTATCAACACGTGCGTACGTTGCAATATCAGCTAAATCTTTACACATTAATGTAAAATTATGCTTTTTATCTATTTTTCTTATCTGACAGATTCTTTCTAACGCATTTTTATTATCTAGCGCACAACCTAATGCATAACCAGAATCAGTTGGAAAGATAATAATACCACCTTTATTGATAATTTCAGCGGCTTGTTTCATTAAACGAATTTGTGGATTGTCTGGGTGAACATAAAAAAATTGACTCATATTTTCTTCTCTTTATCACTTTGTTATAACTTTATTTAACAATCAGATATTCTATAAACTGCATTTTTTAATGATCAAACATCAGCTCTGACAAGCTTCCCAATTATGCCAAATAGGCTGACAAACGTCAGGTAAAAATAAGCTTTTTCCTAAATCACGCCAACGGCCAACAAAATGAAAATCACTGCCTTGGGAAGCCAGTAAATCATATTCTTTGCTCCACATAGCAAGTTGTAAACGCATTTGTGGGGATTGTTGCCCTATCGCAACTTCCATCGCATCACCACCCGCAGCTTTAAAAGCGATAAATAATTTTCTTAACCACTTATTTGAAAGTTTATAAGCATCTGGATGTGCTAAGACTGCTTGGCCACCAGCAGCATGAATCGCTGCTATCGCATCAGCTAAATCCACCCAATCATGTGGTACATAACCTGTATTACCACGGCTTAGGTATTTATCGAACACTTTAGGGAAAGTGGGTGCAACACCAATCTCAACAAGATAACGTGCAAAGTGAGCTCGCGTGATTGCGCCATCACCGGCTAACGCCTTTGCTCCTTCATAAACATTCTCAATGTTTGCTTTGGCTAAACGACGGCCCATTTCAATGGCACGTTGTTCGCGTTTATGTTTTTGGATTTCAATCAACTCTGATAATGCAGAATGAGTAGGATCAATATTTAAACCAACAACGTGGATTTCATGATTTAGCCAATTACTGGTCACCTCGATGCCATTAATAAGCTGCAACTTTAAATCATTATCTTGAATATATTGTGACGCTTCACTTAACCCATCAATAGTATCATGATCCGTAATGGCTAAAAAATGAACTTGTCTGTTTTCAGCACGTTGTACTAATTCGCTAGGGGTAAGTTGCCCATCTGATGCTTTTGTATGGGAATGAAGATCAATTAACATGAATATCCTAAAAATAACCTTGACATTAGGAGCAGAATACAAAAAAATAACTCCTAACTAATACGGGACGTATAATATATGATTTTTAATACAATTACTCTTAAAGATTCTTGGTGGCACTCATTCTCATAAGCGAGCAATGAGGTTTTTGTATATTTAATTTCCCAGAAAAACCAATTTATAAGCTCGCATATTGCGGGCTTTTTTCATATTTGGAACACACAAAAAATACAACAGGTAGATAAATGAGCATTTTAAACACAATCCTTAGTTGGCGATGGCAAATCAAATAACAATAACAACCCAATTTGCTATCTAAAATTTAAGGATTTAAATATGAACACTTTACACCCCATCGGCGTATTAAAAACCATCGAAGCACCCTGCAGTTATATTCAAGACTCGTTAGGCTTATTTCAAAAAGTCAGCGAAGAAAGTGATAATCACCTTTTATTCGACTCAGCTGAAATTGAAAGTAAAGCACACTTAAAAAGCTTAATACTCGTTGATGCCTGTTTAAAAATAACTTGTCACGGTTTAACAGTCACTTTAAGTGCTTTAACCGATAACGGTAAAGACTTACTCACCTTTATCGCACCAAAATTTTCAACGCAACTCATCACAGCTCAATCACCTAAAGAATTAGAAATCACCTTCCCACAATCAGATACCAGTGGCGATGAAGACCAACGATTAAAATCAGCTTCACCAATGGATGCTATTCGTTGTATTGTTGAGCGTATTAAAAAAGTATCAACTCACCCTGAAGCATTATTTTTAGGCGGAGTGTTTGCCTATGATTTTATTGCGACTTTTGAACAGTTGTTAGAGGTACCTGATGGCGAAAATACTACACCAGATTACTTATTCTATGTAGCAGAAACTTTAATGTTGCATGATCACCAAACTCAACAAAGTGAAATATTAGGCAGTGTTTTTGGCGGTTTGTACTCAGATGAAAGTGAAGCGCGAATTAAAAACAGAATCACTCAGTTACAAGGGTTCTGTGATGACTTTATTGCCCCAGTTAATAAACAAATGACCATTGATGCACAAGTTAAAGTCGATGTTTCTGACAATGAATACTGTCAAATCGTTGAACAATTAAAAACTAATATTGTAAAAGGCGATATTTTCCAAGTTGTTCCTTCGCGAAGCTTCTCACTGCCTTGTCCAGATCCTATTTCAACTTATCAAAAGTTAAAAGAAACGAATCCAAGTCCTTATATGTTTTATTTAAAAGATAGTGACTTCGTTTTATTTGGTGCATCGCCAGAAAGCGCAATTAAATTTACACAACAGACACGTGATGTTGAAATTTATCCTATCGCCGGCACACGTCGTCGTGGTTTTAACCCAGATGGCAGTATTAATAAAGATTTAGATGGTCGTTTAGAATTAGAATTACGTCTCGACAAAAAAGAGACATCGGAACATTTAATGTTAGTTGATTTAGCGCGTAACGATGTCGCTCGAATTAGCCAACCAGGCACACGTCACGTAGCAGACCTATTACAAGTTGACCGTTACAGCCATGTGATGCACCTAGTGTCACGCGTAGTAGGTAAATTACGTGAAGATTTAGATGCACTTCATGCTTACCAAGCTTGTATGAATATGGGAACCTTGGTAGGAGCGCCAAAAATCAGTGCATCAAACCTTGTCCGTCAAGTAGAGAAAAAACGCCGCGGTAGTTACGGCGGTGCCGTTGGTTATATTAATGGTAACGGTGATATGGATAGCTGTATTGTTATCCGCTCTGCTTTTGTAAAAGATGGCATTGCCCACGCACAAGCTGGTGCAGGAGTTGTCTATGACTCAGTACCACAATTAGAAGCCGATGAGACCCGCAGTAAAGCCGCAGCAGTACTTAATGCCGTCGCACTTGCCCATGGTACAACACTTAAGGCAGTCACAGCCCAACGCAATGAGCAAGGAGAATAAATCATGACTTCTACCAACAATAAAGCAACTTTATTCTTTCTTGATAACTTTGACTCGTTTACTTATAACCTAGTTGACCAATTCAAATCATCGGGTTACCCAGTCAAAATTTACCGTAATAGCCAAAGTGCAGAGCAGATCAAAGCACATATTGACGCCTGCGAAGGTGAAGTGGTGTTAGTGTTATCGCCAGGTCCAGGAACCCCAAGTGCAGCCGGTTGTATGATTGATTTAATCACACTATGTAAAGGCCAAGTGCCTATTCTCGGCATCTGCCTAGGCCATCAAGCCTTAATTGAGCAATATGGTGGTGTTGTAGGACAAGCAGATGAAATTCAGCATGGTAAATCATCGCTAATTAACCATTGCGGCGATAAGATGTTCACAGGTTTATCTTCCCCTTTATCCGTCGCTCGTTACCATTCGTTAGTGGGTACTCAGGTACCAGATGCATTACAAACAGTGGCAGATTATAACCAGATGTGTATGGCTATTTATCAAGAAAAAGATAAGGTGATTGGTTTTCAATTTCACCCGGAATCAATTTTGACCTGTGAAGGTGCGCAATTACTAGAAAATAGCCTTAATTTATTGACTGAAACGGAGAAGTTTTAAATGAGCGAATATGATGTTTACCCTACCTTGGAGCAATTATATCAAGGTCAGACTCTCTCAGAGTCACAAAGTCAGGCTTTTTTCGAACAAGTTGTCTTAGGTGAAATAGATCCGATAGTACTGTCATCAGTATTAACTGCGCTTAAAATCAAAGGCGAAAGGCCACAGGAAGTGACTGGCGCAGCTAAAGCATTGTTAGCACAAGCGAAAGCTTTTCCTCGCCCAGATTATCCGTTTACCGATATTGTTGGTACTGGCGGTGATGGCCTAGGTACGATTAATATTTCAACAGCCAGTGCATTTGTTGCTGCAGCTTGCGGCGTAAAAGTCTGTAAACATGGTAGTCGCAGTGTCTCTAGTAAGTCTGGTTCATCGGACTTATTAGCAGCCTTTGGCGTTAACTTAGATATGTCTCCTGAGACAGCTCGCCAGTGCTTAGATGACTTAAATGTATGCTTTATTTTTGCGCCAAGTTACCATGCGGGAATGCGCTTTGCTGCGCCAGTACGTGGTGCGTTAAAAACCCGATCTATCTTCAATGTGCTCGGTCCACTCATTAACCCAGCTCGCCCTGAATTTGAGTTGATGGGGGTATATGCACCAGAATTATTAGTGCCAATTGCCAAAGTACATCAACAACTAGGCATGAAACGTGTAATGGTTGTTTACGGCAGTGGTTTAGATGAAGTGGCGCTACATGGTACAACCCAAGTCGCGGAGTTGCACGAGGGTAAAATAACAGAATACACACTGACACCAGAAGATTTTGGTGTTGAACACCACCCTGTTGAAAGCATTTTTGGTGGTAGTCCAGAACAAAACAAACAAATCATTGAACAAATTTTACAAGGTAAAGGTACTGAAGCTCAACAATCTGCTGTAGCAATTAATGTATCTGCATTATTGGTATTAAACGGTAAAGCAGATAACTTTAAACAAGGCACCGAAATGGCCCTTAGCAGTATGCAGTCGGGCCGACCTTTGACACTATTAAAACAACTTGCGGAGCAAAGTAATGCTTAATGACCAAAGTTTACAAGATACAATTTTAGGCAAGATTGTGGATGACAAATTAATTTGGGTTGAACAACGTAAACAACAACAACCTTTGATTGGTTTTAAAGATCAACTAATAGAAAGTGATCGTCACTTCTATCAAGCATTGGATCAAGACGACAGTGTATTCATTCTTGAATGCAAAAAAGCGTCACCTTCAAAAGGCTTAATTCGTGAAGAATTTGACTTAGATTTAATTGCCGGTACTTATAAAAACTACGCTTCAGCTATTTCAGTATTAACCGATGAAAAGTATTTTCAAGGCGACTTTGAATACATTAACACTGTGCGCTCTCAAGTATCTCAACCGATTATCTGTAAAGACTTTATTGTTGACCCATACCAAATCTATCTAGCGCGTCATTATCAAGCTGATGCCATCTTATTAATGCTATCAGTATTAGATGATGATGCTTACCAAGCTTACCGCGATACGGCTCATAGTTTAAATATGGGCGTGTTAACGGAAGTCAGTAACGAACATGAGTTAGTACGAGCTATTGCTTTGAACGCTAAAGTTATTGGCATTAACAATAGAGACTTACGTGATCTGACTATTGATTTAAACCGTACTAAACAATTAGCCGTTAAGATACCACAAGACCGTATCGTTATTTCGGAATCGGGTATCTATCACCACCAACAAGTAAAAGAGCTTAGCGCTTACGCAAATGGCTTCTTAGTTGGTAGTTCGATTATGTCACAACCTAATATCGATCTTGCTTGTCGTAAGTTGATTTTAGGTGAGAATAAAGTGTGTGGGTTAACACATGCACGAGATGCAGCCGATGTTCATAAAGCCGGTGCGGTTTATGGCGGATTAATTTTTGTTGAAAAATCCCCTCGCTTCGTCGAGTTAGAACAAGCTCGTTTAGTGATGTTAGGAGCACCGCTTGCTTATGTGGGTGTTTTCCAGAACGAACAAGTCGAGCTAGTTGCTTATACCGCTAAAAGTTTAGGGTTAAGTGCAGTACAGCTTCATGGTGATGAGTCACCTAAGTATATTAAAGAGTTGCTGGCGGTATTACCTAAAAACTGCGAAGTATGGAAAGCACATGGTATTACTGATAGTTTACCTGAATTTGAAAAATACAATGTTAGCAAACATATTTTAGACACTCGCGTCGGTGAGCAAAGTGGCGGTACAGGTCAACGTTTTGATTGGTCTCTACTTGAGCAGCAAAACGGCGATAAGAATAAGATCATTATTGCCGGCGGCCTAAACCCAGAAAATGCACAACAAGCAGCATTAATAGGCTGTGCTGGATTAGACTTTAACTCGGGTGTTGAATCAGCTCCTGGTAAAAAAGACGCAGAGAAATTAAACAAGAGCTTCTCCGAAATTCGTCGATACATGACACGATAGATGATCTTGGTATCAGACAATATTAAACCGATTAAAAGGTAATATAAAAATGGAAACATTAAACGCTTATTTTGGTGACTTTGGTGGTATGTATGTACCGCAAATATTAGTCCCTGCATTAAAACAACTTGAAGCTGAATTTTTAAAAGCACAACAAGATGAATCATTTCAAGAAGAGTTTAAAGAGTTATTAACAGAATATGCTGGTCGCCCTACTCCACTGACATTATGTCGCAATCTAACCAAAGGTAAAAAAACCAAGTTATACCTAAAACGTGAAGACCTTTTACACGGTGGTGCACATAAAACCAACCAAGTATTAGGCCAAGCATTATTAGCAAAACGCATGGGTAAAACAGAGATCATCGCAGAAACAGGCGCTGGCCAACACGGTGTTGCAACCGCTTTAGCTTGTGCACTGCTTGGTTTAAAATGCCGTGTTTACATGGGGGCTGTCGATTGTGAGCGCCAAAAACCTAACATGTTCAGAATGCGCCTAATGGGTGCGGAAGTGATTCCCGTGACTTCTGGCTCTTCAACATTAAAAGACGCATGTAATGAAGCGCTTCGTGATTGGGCTGGTAGTTACGAAACTGCGCATTACCTATTAGGTACTGCTGCCGGACCACATCCATTCCCTACCATTGTACGTGAATACCAAAAAGTCATTGGTGAAGAAGCTAAACAACAATGTTTACGTAAAGAAGGTATTTTGCCTGATAAAGTGATTGCGTGTGTCGGTGGTGGCTCTAACGCCATTGGTATTTTCTCTGACTTTATTGAAGATGAAAACGTTCAGCTAATTGGTGTTGAACCAGGCGGTCATGGAATAGAAACTGGTGAGCATGGGTGTCCAATTGCTTGTGGTACAGATGGTATTTTCTTTGGTATGAAATCATTGATGATGCAAGATACCCATGGACAGATTCAAGAGTCTTACTCTATTTCTGCTGGTTTAGATTTTCCTTCAGTAGGGCCACAACATGCGCACTTAGCGCAAATAGGCCGTGCAGAATATGTCAATGCAACCGATGACCAAGCGCTTCTTGCATTTAAAGCATTAGCGGAACAGGAAGGGATCATTCCTGCTTTAGAATCATCTCATGCGCTAGCACATGCATTAAAAATTATCGAAGAAGATGATAAAGAACAGGTCATCATTGTTAATTTATCAGGACGTGGTGATAAAGATATCTTCACCGTCGCAGACATATTTGAAAAGAGAGGTATGATCTAATGGCACATGATCTACAGTCACAGCGATACGCAAAATTATTTGAAAAACTAGAAGCAGCGAACCAAGGTGCCTTTGTCCCATTTGTGACAGTTGGCGATCCTGACCGCGAACAATCTTTGAACATTATTGATACTTTAGTTAAAGCCGGTGCAGATGCACTTGAATTAGGTATCCCATTCTCAGATCCAGTGGCTGACGGTGTGGTCATTCAAGACGCTTCAATTCGAGCATTGAATTCAGGTACAACACCGCAAGTATGTTTTGAGATTATCAAAGAAATTCGTGCAAGACATCCTGACACCCCTATCGGTTTATTGTTATATGTTAACCTGGTTTATCGCAATGGTATCGAATCTTTTTACCAAGAATGTAAAGACGCAGGTGTTGATTCAATTCTAATTGCCGATGTGCCATTACATGAAAGCGCACCTTATCGTGCAGCTGCCGATAAAGTTGGTTTACAGCAAATATTTATTGCACCACCTAATGGTGATAAAGCAACCTTAAAACAAGTTGCTGAATATGGTCAAGGTTATACTTACTTGCTAAGCCGTGCAGGTGTTACTGGCGCTGATGCTAAAGCTGGTATGCCCGTTGAACATATGCTTGAAACATTAGGTGAGCATAATGCACCGCCTTCATTATTAGGTTTTGGTATTTCTCAACCAGAGCAAGTGGCAGATGCGATTAAATCAGGTGCTGCTGGTGCTATTTCAGGTTCTGCTGTGGTTAAGGTTATTGAGCGTAACCTAGATGATCCAGAAAAAATGCAATCAGAAATGACCGACTTTATCAGTGCCATGAAAGCCGCCACCTTGAAATAATAGCAAGCCATATAAAGAGAGTGACATGAAACAATTTTTTGAATTTATACCTTTAATCATCTTTTTTATTGTTTATAAAATGGTTGATATCTACGCGGCGACAGGTTCGTTAATTATTACAACTGGGTTGTTACTTGCCTATAACTACTTTAAACACGGCAAAGTAGAGAAAATGCATGTGATCACATTCTTAATGGTGCTTGTTTTTGGCTCATTAACATTGGTATTACATAACGATGTATTCATAAAGTGGAAAGTCACAGCTGTCTATGTGCTATTTGCCATTGCATTATTGGCAAGCCAATTTATCTTTAAGAAACCGATCATCAAACAAATGTTAGGTAAAGAAATCACACTACCAGATAGCGTGTGGAACTCTCTTAATATTGCTTGGGCACTCTTTTTTATCGTGCTGGGATTACTCAACGTTTATGTCGCTTTTTATATGGCACAAGAAATCTGGGTAAACTTTAAAGTGTTTGGTTTATTAGGTGCAACGATTGTATTTACACTGTTCAGTGGTATTTATATATATAAATACTTACCAAAAGATGACGACAAAGTAACAGTCGAAGAGAACAAAAAATCAGATAAGTAAAATGCTAATCGTATAGATTATTGAGCACTTATTAAATGATAAAAAGAGATACCCGATGCTTTCAGTATTGGGTATCTTTTTTTTAGGTAAAAAATAGGCAATCAAGTAGTCTACTACGCGTTTTTCCTTCCTTTATTGATATATATCCTATTTTAATGAGATAGAACAGAGTAAATACCTGAAATACCCATTTTATAAAGTTTTTTATTCTGATTTTTTTTAAAATACAATCATTAATAATCATAAATTCGATTTATTATGTCATTTCTTATTGGTGATAATTTTGGAATAGATAAATGAAAGTTTTAATATTAGGTTCTGGTGTAATAGGTGTGACGAGTGCTTGGTATTTAGCTAAGTCAGGGCATGATGTAACAGTAATTGATAGACAATCAACTGTAGCGAACGAGACAAGCTTTGCCAATGCTGGGCAAATATCACCAGGGTATTCAGCTCCATGGGCTGCGCCGGGTATCCCAATCAAAGCAATGAAGTGGTTAATGCAAGAATTAGCACCTTTAAAAATCAGTATTAAAGACTTAGATACTGAAACCATGCTTTGGATGACTAAGTTAGTTGCCAATTGTAATACTAAGGATTATCACCGTAATAAATCTCGTATGATGCGTGTTGCTGAATATAGTCGTGACTGTTTACGCGCGATACGAGAAGAAATCAATATTAATTATGACCATAGAACACAAGGTACAATGCAAGTTTTTCGTACCCGTACTCAGGTTGAAAGCGCTAAGAAAGACATTCAAGTATTAACTGAATGTGGCGTTGAGCATAAAGTATTAAGCGCAGAAGATTGTTTAGATTATGAACCAGCACTTAAGCATACTATTCATAAAATTGTAGGTGGTTTGCATTTACCTAATGATGAAACAGGTGACTGTCACCAGTTTGTTACAGAGCTAGCAAAAGACTGTGAACGAATGGGTGTTAAATTTGTAATGAACACCAGCATCGAGAAATTAAACAAACAAGGCAATGAAATCACCGGTGTGGCAACTGATAAAGGTGAATTTAAAGCAGATACCTATTTAATGGCGCTCGGTTCATACTCGACACATATGTTAGCAAACGTGGGTATTAAAGTACCTGTTTATCCTGTTAAAGGTTACTCCCTAACTTTACCAATTGAAGATTACTCAGCAGCACCAGAGTCGACAGTTATGGATGAAACATACAAAGTTGCGATCACGCGTTTAGGCGATCGTATTCGTGTCGGCGGCACAGCTGAAATTGCAGCTTACAATACAACATTGCTAGAAAAACGTCGTAAAAATATAGAATATTCAATTGCTGAACTATTTCCGCATGCCGGAGACTTAGGTAAAGCAGAATTTTGGAGTGGATTAAGACCAATGACACCAGATGGTACTCCTATTCTAGGCAAAACAAACATCGATAACCTCTTCCTCAACACAGGACACGGTACACTCGGTTGGACGATGTCTTTAGGATCTGCGAAGTTTGTAAGTGATGTTATGAACGATCAAACCCCTGATATAGATAGCGAAGGTTTATCTATTGACCGTTACGGACGTTAAGGAAAAATAATGGCAAGAACTGCTACTGCACTTATTAAGTTAAGTGCAATCAAACAAAACTATTTATATGCAAAATCGCTAGCTAAGCCAGCGAAAGCAGTTGCGACTATTAAAGCCAATGCCTATGGGCATGGTGCAGTTAAAGTAGCCAAAGAGCTAGCGGATATAGTTGATGCCTTTAGTGTCGCTTGTATCGAAGAAGCGATTGAGCTGCGAGAAGCAGGCATTACACAACCAATCATCCTGTTAGAAGGCTTCTTCACCGTAGATGAGTTAGATTACATCAGTAACAATAACCTATGGACAGCTGTACATAACCAATTTCAAATTGATGCGATTAAAAATGCAAATTTTGAGCAACCTATCAATGTTTGGTTAAAAATGGACTCAGGTATGCATCGCTTAGGCTTTTTACCAGATGAATACGCTGATGCATGGTCACAATTAAATGCATTGAGTCAGGTGGCTAGCATTACCCACATGACTCATTTTTCATCAGCTGATGATTTAAGCTCGTCGATCACTCAACAACAAACAGATCTGTTTATTGCAACCGTTGCTGATTTACCAGGTGATATCAGTATTGCCAACTCATCTGCTGTGTTAAGCAACGCGATGCCAAACAGAAGCCAATGGGTACGGCCAGGTATCATGCTGTATGGTTCTTCTCCAATTAATGATCCAGCCTTATCTAAAGCCTTAATGCCTGCGATGACGGTGAAAGCTAAAATCATCTCTGAGCGTACTATCGATAAAGGTGAAAGTGTTGGCTATAACGCCAAGTGGACAGCTCCTGATGTCCATAAAATAGGTACTATTTCTATTGGTTATGCTGATGGTTACCCAAGACAGGCCGTTAATGGTACACCTGTTTGGATCAATGGTAAAAAGAGTCAGATATTAGGTCGCGTCTCAATGGACATGGCGATGGTTGATTTATCGATGTTTGCAGATCAAGATTGCCTAGGCCTTGAAGTTGAGCTATGGGGAGATAATGTAGCAGTAAATGATGTTGCTGAATGTGCAGATACTATCTCTTATACTTTGTTTTGCGGGTTATCACGACGTATCAGCAAACAATATGTAAAATAAGTTAACATACTATTTTTTTAAAAGGCCTGTAAAAGAAATTTTACAGGCCTTTTTTATATACCCAATTATTCTCTCAGAAGCCTTGTCAAAGCCGAAATGACAAGACGCCCCATCAGATAAATAACTCAATTCAAAATAACCATAGCAAAATAAACACAGCAAAAAGTAAGTCATATAAAAAAGGCCACCTTAAGGTAGCCTAATCGTTTACAAGCACTGCTTTACAACACAAGAATTTAGTTTGAATGCAGCATGCTATTTAATTCAACAGCACTTTTATTTACTAAACATTCAATTTGACCAGTCATTGAGTTACGACGGAATAATAAGTCATCTTTATTCGATAGGTCACGCGCTTTCACAGAGCCAGCATCGTTCCCTTCGTTATCTAGCATTTTAACTTTAGAGCCAGCAGTAACATATAGACCTGACTCAATAGTACAGCGGTTACCTAATGGGAAACCTAATCCAGCATTTGCACCTAATAAGCTGTTCTCACCAATAGCAACAACCATTTTACCACCGCCTGATAATGTCCCCATGATTGAAGCACCACCGCCAATATCGCTTCCTTCACCAACCATTACACCCGCAGAGATACGTCCTTCAACCATACTTACACCAGCAGTACCAGCATTAAAGTTAATAAAGCCTTCATGCATTACTGTTGTGCCTTCACCAACATGAGCGCCTAAACGCACACGAGATGTATCAGCAATACGCACACCAGCAGGCACAACGTAATCAACCATTTTAGGGAATTTATCAACGCAATCGACAGTAATAACCTCACCTTTTAGACGCGCTTCAATTTGGCGATCTTTTAATTCAGGTAAATCAATTGCACCTTTATTAGTCCATGCAATATTGTGTAATAAACCAAAAATACCATCTAGTACAACACCGTGTGGTTTAACTAAACGATGTGAAATAAGTTGTAATTTTAAGTAACCTTCTGCAACACTTTGTGGCGCTTCATCAGTTGCTAGGATAACCAGTACTAATGCTTGCTCTGATTTCGCTGCTGCAACTGCAAAATCAGCATTGTTAGTATCGCCTTCGCCATTAAAAGCAGCAGCTAGTTGTTCAGCAACAGTAGGCGTAACTTCAATCACTTGATTTCCACCTTCATATCCAGTTAATGCACCAATCGTTGCGACTAAATCGTCATTCGGGTTTAAGATTGGGTTTGGAAAAAATGCTTCGATGATTTTTTGGTCACGGTTTTTTGTAGCAGTACCAAACGCAAGAGAAAATGTAGACATGATTTAAGCTCCGATATAATAGGTCTATTAAAAAATATGAGCGCTAATAATAGAGAAGCCAACAAGCAGATGCAAAACTTAAATGCGATAAACAATAACTATTTTACTTTTATGAAATCCCATCAAATCAAGCACTCACAAGGCTAAGTTTAAAAAAACCATGTTCGAGTGTTTTTCACTTAAGTGAGATGTCTTACAAACAACTGAAAATATTAACAAAAGAGGGTCGATGAAAGGTCAATCTAGTAACGAATATAGTCGTGTCAGCCTAGCAATAATCACGTAATTATCACTAGGCTTAAACGTAGGGGTAAGGTTATTTAAAACCTCGACTGTTACGCAGTACTTCATAGGCTTTTTGGATATCTTGGGCTTTTTCTTTAGCCAACTCCATCATTTCATCAGGTAACCCTTTGGAAGCTAGTTTATCAGGATGATTTTGACTCATTAATTTACGATATGCGCGTTTTACTTCTTTATCTGTTGCAGTGCTTTCTATGCCTAACACTTTATATGCATCAGCTTCGGAATCGGCCTTATTATATTGTTGACCGCTTTGTCCACCGCGATGGAACTGTTGTTGTCCTTGGATCATTTGGATCAAACGTTCCAGCTCGAAATGAGAGAAGCCTAAATTTTCAGCGATAATCAATAAAACCTTTTGTTCCTGCGGCTCAATAACACCATCAGAACAAGCAACTTGCACTTGAATCGCCAAAAACATCTGCAATACATTGCGTTCACCACGTAATGTTTGAACAAATAACTGTAAACTTTCGGTTAAAGCAAAATCAGCCGCTTTACCTGCTTTAAAGGCATTTTGTGCGTGTACTCTTGCTTCGCCATGTAAATTCATTTGATCCATGTAAGCATTCGCGATCTGGATATCAGTTTGAGTTACTTGCCCCTTAGATTTAGCCACATGCCCCATAACAGAGAAAGCAGTTTCAAAAAATATCTTTTGTTTATCTGCACTATTTCCTCTACCGCCTAAAATTCCATCTTGAAAACTGAACTTTCTGCCAACCGCACTATCAAAACGATGTCCTAGCCAAATACCAATAACCAGACCAAGGAAATGACCAAACATGAATCCAAAGAAACCACCTATTAACTTTCCCCATATGCGCATAACTAATCATTACCTTTAAATTGTGAAATATGAACTTTTTATTATTTTGACTAACTATCTGCAAATTTGCCAATTATTTGTACTAAATAACAAAAATTCTCGTTGATTAAGTAAATCAAAGATTGGAGCAAGCAAGAGTTTACTTTATTATATACAGTCATATTTATTGTTTCTGCTTAGCGTTTTCAAATATTTCTAAGCACTTGTTGTGAGTTATTCATGTTAAAACTATTACCGACATTATTAATTTTATCTCCAATCGCCTGTGCTGCTGCACAACAAGTGGAGGACAGTAAAGAACAATCTAATGCCAGTAACGAGAAGTCTTCGGCTACGTTAGCAGAAAAGTCAACTCCAAGAGATGTACAGGTGTTCTTCAAGCAATGTTATCAACAGGTCCCTCCTGTTACAGAAAGAAGTGACACTGAATTAAATCAAATACCGATCAGTATTGAAGCGGACACGTTAACTGGCCTCAATGGTGATATTATTTATGACGGTAGTGTTAATGTTATTCAAGGTATTAAATCACTTAATACAGATAGATTGATTTATAACCGTAATACCGAACAAGCAAATGCGACAGGTAATGCCCATTATGTTGATGGACAAATTACCTTGTTTGCAGATCAAGTTGATACTAATTTAAGAACTGAACAATCTTCGTTAACCCGAGCCCAATACCAGTTCCATGGTCAAGGTGGCCGTGGTAGCGCAGATAAAATCGAAGGTGATGGTAAAGGCTTCTATGAATTAAAGTCCTCTAGCTATACCGCTTGTCCTCCCGGCGATACCACTTGGTCTTTGGATGCGACTACACTGTATATAGATCAAGAAGAAGACCTTGGTACTGCTTACAATGCGGTATTACGTGTTAAAGATTTCCCAGTCTTTTACTTCCCATATATTAGTTACCCTTTATCAGATAAACGTAAAACAGGTTTTCTTTTCCCTAGTTACTCATTTTCTGATGTTAATGGCTTTTCCTATCGCCAACCTATTTATCTAAATTTATCAGCAAATCAAGATGCAACGATTACGCCTAACTATATGGAAAATAGAGGCTTATTGTTATCAGCTGAGTATCGTTACTTATTCGATGTTGGTTCGGGTACAATTCAAGCAGAGTATTTAGCAAATGATAAACTACGTGAAGATGATAATGGAGATCTATTAGACGAGCGTTACCTATTACACTGGGATCACTCTTTGAAGTTCGCTGATGACTGGAAATTTAGTGCAAACTACAGCCGTGTAAGTGATGATGATTACTTCAATGATATTACAACAGATTACGGTGACCGAAGTGATAATCAACTCTTGCAAACCGCTTCTTTGACCTATACCAAAAAAAACTGGAATAGCGAACTAGAAGTTCGAGACTTCCAAGTTTTAGGTAGTGGTGACACTCCACATATTGTATTGCCAAAATTAGCATTCAATGTTTACCAGCCTCTAAATTTTAAAAGTTTAGAGCTTGATGTTTATTCAGAAGTAACACGATTTGAACACAGCGAGGATGATGTTTACACAGGGACTCGAGTGCATATCGAACCTAAATTATCATTGCCGCTTAACTACAACTCTATGTTCGTGAATACTGAGTTGAAATACATGTTGAGTTACTACCAACAAGATTTAGATAATGCAGATAAGTATGATTGGTATGATGATCTGGATGAAACTGCAACACGTTACCTGCCCTCTTTCAAAATACATTCGGGCATCAATTTAGAGCGTGACTTTTCTATTTTCGGAGAACAATATCGCCAAACATTAGTTCCGCAAATGCAATACTTATACGTGCCTTACCAAGATCAATCTGGCATAGGTACTTATGACACAACTACATTGCTACAAGATTATTATGGTCTATTCCGAGATAACACCTACTCAGGTTATGACCGCATAGCAGAAGCAAACCAAATCACTGTTGGTTTAGAAAGTCGTTTTATTAATGCTCAAGGTGAGGAACGTTTACGTTTTGCTATTGGTCAAAACTATTACTTATCGCAATCACGTACCGTCTTACCTGATGATGACGACGATGATGATGGGCAATCAGTTAGCCGCTCGTCGTTAATATCTGAATTAGACGTTAACTTTGATGATGATTACTTTTTCCATGCAGGGATAAACTGGGATTCTGATAAAAACCTATTGCATAAAGTGAATACCACAATTGAAAAACGTTGGGCTCATAATACTTATTTACAACTCGGTTACCGCTACTATAAAGAAGATGAAGATAGTGAGTGGGACGAAGTGGTTAACCAAGTAGGCAGTAAACTTAACTGGTCTATCAATACACAATGGTCTACTTATGCAAGCTATTACTATAATGTTGAATTTAAAGATAGTTATGAGAGTATTATTGGACTTAAATATCAATCTTGCTGTTGGGCAATTGGTATCGCTTATGATGAGCATATGCTCTCCTATTACGGCGACCAAGACGATTACTACGATGATATGGAAACAGAAAGAAGCATCAGTATAAACTTTGAACTAATGGGATTAGGCGGTTTAGGCTATTCAGACGGTGAAGATAGTTTATTCGACTACGGTCGCCCATTTTATTTAAAATAATGAGTAATAAATGAAATTTACAAAAAAACTTTTAAGCGCACTAATACTAGCTAGCAGCATTCCATCTTTTACGAATGCAGCTGAAGTCCAGTTAGATAATATTGAAGCAGTAGTGAACAAAGAAATAATTTTAAGTAGCGATATGCAAAACTTAAAAAAAGAACTTGTTCAACGTTATCAAGAAAGTGGGCAGACATTACCAGACAAAGAAAATATAGATAAACAAATACTAGATAAGCTGATAACTGATAGCCTTCAACTACAAGTTGCTGAACAGATAGGTTTACGTATTAGTGACGCAAGATTAGATCAAACACTTGTTGAGATGGCTAAAAAGCAAAATACGACATTAGATAAAATGCGCGCTGATATAGAGGCATCAGGTGGTAATTATAAGCAATTTGTGGAAGGTGTGCGTAATGAACTAACGATTAATGAAGTAAGACAAATACAAGTAAGAAGACGTATTACCATTACTGACCAAGAAGTTGAACAGGTTATCGATCGCATTAATCAAACCGACCAAGCTAATGTTGAGTTTAACTTTGCCCATATCCTATTAAAAACTTCTGAATCAACAAGTACCGCACAAAAAGCAGCTTTAGATAAGGAAGCAGCTTCACTGGTTGAAAAAATCAAAAGTGGTGAAGATATTAAACAGCTTGCTTTGACTTACTCAGAAGGACCTAAAGCATTAGAAGGTGGTGATTGGGGTTGGCGAAATATGGAAGAAATGCCAAGTTTATTCGCTGCAGAGATCAGTGAAACGGATCAAAAAGGCGATATTATCGGCCCTTTCCATTCTGATTTAGGTGTACATATCATCCAAATATTAGATAAAAAAGGCGGCGAAAATGTCATGACTGAAGAAGTCAACGCGCGTCATATATTAGTTAAACCTTCTATTATCTTAAGTGATGAACAAGCACAGCAATTATTACAAAAGATTCGCCAGCAAATTTTAGATGGCAGCAAATCATTTGAAGAGCTGGCAAGAGAATATTCTCAAGATCCTGGCTCAGCAGTGAAAGGTGGTAACTTAGGTTGGGCTGATCCTAATATCTATGTACCAGAGTTTAGAGATCTTGCTCAATCACAAGAAGTTGGTGTAATTAGTCAGCCTTTCCATACAGACCATGGTTGGCACATTTTACAAATCATGGACAAGCGTCAATCAGATACGACTGAAGCGGCAACTAAACAGAAAGCATACACCTTAATCTTTAGGCAGCGCTTCCCTGCTGAAGCCTACGCATGGCTCAACGAGTTACGCCAAGAAGCTTATATTAAAATTAATAATCCCGATTATATTATTGAGGAAAGATAATGTTAGCTCGCTTAATTATTACCGCAGGTGAACCAAGTGGTATCGGTCCAGATTTAGTACTGCAATTAGCAGAACAAACATGGCCTGTTGAATTGATTATTTGTGCAGATATCGATGTATTAAAAAAACGTGCAGCTTTACTTAATAAAAGCATTACGTTTCATGACTACGATAAAGGTATAGCACCAAAAGCTGCGAAAAAAGGCCACTTAACTGTTGCTCATATATCAGCACCAGCAACCGTTGACCCTGGTGTATTGAATGTAGAAAATGGCGCTTACGTATTAGAAACATTGCGCTTTGCAAGTCAAGGTTGCCTAAGTGGTGAGTTTGCAGCGGTTGTTACAGCACCAGTCCATAAAGGTATTATTAATGATGCGGGAGTGGCATTTAGTGGCCATACGGAATTCTTTGCAGAACAAGCAAATGTCGATTTAGTCGTCATGATGTTAGCGACAACAGGATTACGGGTTGCATTAGCGACCACTCACCTACCTTTATCAGCAGTGCCTGCAGCAATTACAGAGCCACTGCTAGATAACATTATCAGTATTTTAAATGCTGAATTACAAAAAAAATATGCCATCCAAGATCCGACTATCTATGTCTGTGGATTAAATCCTCATGCAGGTGAAGGCGGACATATGGGACGAGAAGAGATTGAGGTGATAGAGCCCGCTTTAGATAATATCCGCGCAAAAGGCATTAACTTGGTAGGCCCTCTTCCAGCCGATACACTCTTTCAAGAAAAATACTTACAACACGCAGATGCGGTATTAGCCATGTATCATGACCAAGGATTACCTGTGCTTAAGTACAAAGGCTTTGGTCAATCAGTAAATATTACGCTTGGCCTGCCTTTCATCCGGACATCGGTTGATCACGGCACCGCACTCGATTTAGCAGGAACAGGAAAAGCCGACTCAGGTAGTTTATTATGTGCAGTCAATGAAGCAATTACCATGGTCCAAAGTAACATCAACAAGGTTAACTAAAAAAATGAATGATAAAACCCACCTAGGCCATACTGCCCGTAAACGCTTTGGACAAAACTTTTTACATGATGATTACATCATTGACTCAATTGTGGCTGCTATTGCCCCACAGGCTGAAGATAATATCGTCGAAATCGGCCCTGGTTTAGGCGCCTTAACAGAGCCTGTTGCACGTAAAGTAGATTGCTTAAACGTCGTTGAATTAGACCGAGATCTTGCGGCACGTTTAGAGGAACACCCAACATTACGTGATAAACTAAAAATCACCCAAGCCGATGCGATGCGCTTCGACTTTGGTCAATTAGTGCAAGGTGATAAGCAATTACGTGTATTTGGTAATTTACCTTACAATATCTCAACGCCACTAATGTTCCATTTATTTGAGTTTGCAGATAAAATTTCTGACATGCATTTCATGTTACAAAAAGAAGTGGTTAATCGCTTATGTGCAGGGCCTGATTGTAAAGCTTACGGCCGCTTAAGCGTTATGGCTCAATACTATTGTAATGTTATCCCAGTATTAGAAGTACCGCCAACGGCATTTAAACCAGCACCAAAAGTAGAGTCTGCTGTTGTACGTTTAGAGCCTTATGATACACCTCCTTTTATTGCAAAAAGCATTAAGGTGTTGAATCAAGTTTGTTCAATGGCTTTTAATCAGCGACGTAAAACAATACGAAATGGCTGGAGAGAAATCCTTACTGCTGAAGAGCTAGAAACACTTGGCATTAACATTGGTAAACGTGCTGAAAATATTTCTGTTGAAGAATATGTACGTGTTGCCAATTATGTTTTTGACCGCCAGCAGGAAGCTTAATTCGTAATGGCTACCTATATCGTCGGTGATATTCAAGGATGTTATGATGAGCTGCGCGACTTATTAACCCTTGCTGATTTTGATATCGATACAGATCAATTGTGGGTAGCTGGCGACTTAGTCGCGCGTGGTCCAAAATCATTGAAAACGCTTCGCTATTTGAAAAAAATAGGGGCGAAAATTATTCTTGGTAATCATGATTTACACCTATTAGCCACAGCAATAGGTGTCCACCCTGTTAAAGCCAAAGATAAAACCGCTGCCATCTTAGAAGCTGACGATAAGCAGGCGTTACTGACTTGGTTACGCCACCAACCTTTATTACTAGAACATCCTGAGCATAAATTTATCATGGTACATGCGGGTATTTTGCCAGCTTGGAGCATCGATAAAGCTAAAGCACTGGCTAAAGAAGTAGAAAGCGAACTACATGGAAAAGACTATAAGTCATTGCTAAAAAACATGTATGGAGACCACCCAAGCGCATGGCGAGATGACTTAACAGGTATCGAGCGGACTCGTTTTATTATTAATGCATTTACACGTATGCGCTATTGTACACTTTCAGGTGATCTTGAACTTCACAGTAAATTAGCGCCATCTCAAACCGATAATAATCAACTAAAGCCTTGGTTTAAAATAGATAGACAACACGACCAGCCAATTCTTTTTGGTCATTGGGCTGCATTGTTAGGATATGTTGATGAACAGGATTTATAT
This sequence comes from Psychromonas aquatilis, assembly GCF_038155185.1. Lineage (NCBI taxonomy): Bacteria > Pseudomonadati > Pseudomonadota > Gammaproteobacteria > Alteromonadales > Psychromonadaceae > Psychromonas > Psychromonas aquatilis. The sequence continues at coordinate 29,409 of NZ_JBAKAZ010000019.1, read as the reverse complement.
GCCTTAGATACTGGCTGTGTCTGGGGTAATAGCTTAACTATGATTCGCTGGGAGGATAAAAAGAAGTTTTCTCTATCCTGCCCTGCTTACGGCTAATCAAACCTTAAATTGATAAAATACCTAACTTGCTCTATCTAATGTGACAAAAGCTAAGTCATGAGCATTTTTTTCATCTGCTTTAAACGTCTCACGTTCAACTTCCACCCACTTACCTTCCACTAAGTAATCAGGGAAATGCGTATCCCCTTGTACTTTTAAATCGATAAAGGTTAAGTATAAACGGTTTGTAACTTTTAAGAAGTGCTCGTAAATAGTCGCGCCACCAATGATCATCACCTCTTCGACGCCTTCTGCCGCCAATAATGCTTGTTCAACAGTGGTCACACAAGTCACACCAGGGATAACTAATGAAGGGTCACGTGATACCACGATATTTAAACGTCCAGGTAATGCTCTACCAATAGAGTCATAGGTTTTACGTCCCATTATCACCGGCTTACCTAAGGTCACTTTTTTAAAGTGCTGTAAATCAGCAGGTAAGTGCCACGGCATATCATTATCTCGCCCAATGACACGTTGTTCGGCCATTGCTACTATCATTGAAATCTTCATTTTTATCCTAATTCTACAAATCACTTGTTAATATTTTCTCAGTTTAACAATTAACTTTTAAGTTTCACCTATTTAATTGTTAATCACACATATTTATTGTCGCAATGAATATGTTAAAATTTTGTCATATACATTAATTTAAGGGACAAAATGACAACTTCACTGAAGAAAAGCATCGTACCAATACTAATATTTGGTTCATTTATCTTATGGATAATCTCAATTTGGTGGGGATGGATGCCATCAAGTTATGATGTAAAGCAACGCGTCCGCGCAGAGGCATTAGCAACTGATAGTGAAATAGTACCGGGTTACGCAACAGTCACAACCTTAATTGACATGACAACTTGGTTAGTAGACAAACCAGGTGGTTTTATCTCAAATGATATGAGCCCTCCTGGGTTATTGATGGATAATATGCCTGCTTTTGAATACGGTGTTCTAGAACAAGTGCGTGATTTAGCATTAGTGATGCGCCTTGACTTCAGTCGCTCACAATCTCAGTCGACTGGTGATAAAGACTTAGAAACCGCACAAAATAAAGTGAATATCTCTCATAAAAACTGGGTTTTACCAAGTGCAGAAAGTGAATATAAAAAAGCAATTAAAGCACTGGCTAGTTACCGTACGCGTCTCGCCTCTGAAGATGAAAAAGAAGCACAGTTTTACACACGAGCAGATAATTTAAGCGACTGGCTACGTGAAATAGAAAAGCGACTGGGCTCAATCTCTCAAAACCTAAGCGCAAGTGTAGGCAACGATATTTTTGATACTAACTTAGCGGGGGACACTTCAGCAAAACAATCAACGGTGACCAATGAGCAATTAAAGGTACAAACAAGTTGGTTCAAGATTGATGATGTATTTTATGAAAGCCGAGGCTCTACATGGGCTATATTACATTTCCTAAAAGCGGTTCAAATTGACTTTAAAGATGTATTAGAAAAGAAAAATGCAACCGTCAGCTTAAAACAGATCATTCGTGATTTAGAAGAAACACAACAGGCTGTATGGAGCCCAATGGTGTTAAATGGTAATGGCTTTGGTCTTGTCGCAAATCATTCACTAGTAATGGCAAATTACGTATCACGCGCAAATGCTGCTTTGATTGACCTCAGAGGCTTATTAGAAAAAGGTTAACCTTTTAAAATATTAAGTGAATAAAAAAGCCTAGATAAAATTATCTAGGCTTTTTTATATCTCATTCACAACTAAAATGTACTAACAGCTTAGCGTTCACATCTGATTTAAGATTCGTGGCTTGTATTAACCACAACACTTCTTATATTTTTTACCACTACCACAAATACAAGGTTCATTACGAGCAGGTTTCTTTTCAAAGCGCGTCGTCACCGGTTTATTAATTAATACATCTAATTCGGTGGTATTTTCTGCTGAATTTTCGTCTATTGTAATGGCTACAATTAATTCATGCTGTTTCGCTAACGCAGTGATCTCTTCTGCACGAGCATCATTATTTACGGTAACTTGTAAAGGTAGCTCTTCCGTTCCAGCTTTCACTGTTCGTTTTGTATTAAACCCGTAACTCGAATGTTTGGGTTTTTTCTCTTTCTTACCTTTAAAGAAAAATTTATCTGACATAATTGACCTTTATTGTTCTATTCTATTTTTAGTATTCTGGGCTGGTAGGCTATCAACTGAAATGGCATTCAGGATTTTCAGCACAGTGTACAGTATTATCAGGTCCAATCTAGCTTTAAACAATTGGACGACCACGATAAATTAAAATAGAAGGTACCGCTAACCCAAAACTCAGTGCAGTCAGTATAAATAAGGTACGTAAGCCGTTTTCCATCACGGTTTGCATTAGCTCTAAAGTGTAACCATTAGTATTAATTGCCATTAAACCAACCATGGCTTTAAAAGCAAAGCTACCCGGTATCATTGGAATAACTGACGCTACCGTAAAGACCGGGCGAGGGATCAGATATTTACGTGACCAATACAAGCCAATAAAGCCCATATTTGTCGACACGATAAACGTAGCCCACTCAATAGGCATACCAAAATGTAATAATAAAAAGCGTAAACTATGTGTTAACGCACCACCAATAGCACAAAAGACTAACATCTTTGGCGGAACATTGAAGAGCATGGCAAAGCCAACGGCAGGGATCCATGCAAACCATGCATCAGTTATAAAGCCCATTAATAAATCACTCATTAATTTATCCACCCTGACACGCCTGTTAAGGTCATTGAAGCAACAATCCCGATAGAAACACTAACTGTTAATAAGGTAGCAAATACCCATCGAGCAATCCCCATATTAATATGGCCCTTTAACATATCTGATACTGCATTAATTAAAGGAAAACCCGGTACAAGTAATAAAACACTTGCAGCCATCGCTATCTGAGGATTATCTCCAATCTCAAAAATCACCCCGAGACTCGCAATAGAGGTTGCGATAAAAGCGGCAATAGAAAAGTTAATGAACGGATTATGATGTCGATGAGCAAGCTCTTGACGCAGCAACATGGTTAACCCCGCTGCCACAAAGGTTAGCCAATAAACGCCTCTATCTCCACCAAAGAAATGACTAAAGCTAGCACAGGAAAAGGCCACCATTAATACAACCAGCCAACGGTTATGCTTAAAAGGTTTCAGGCGCTTTAAACGCTTGTTCACTTCTTTCGTATCGAGTAACTGTTTTTCAGCCATTACACAGATACGCAGCACTTCACATACCATATGCATATTAATCCCTCGATCATAACAGCGTCTAGTTGTAGTAATACAATGACCGTCGAATAAACTGGTGATCACAATCGCATCAGGACTAAGTGACAATTCCACACTGTCAGCCCCTAATGCAATACCAATACGTTGCACCGTTTGTTCGATAACTCGACTTTCTGCTCCATGTTGATGAAGAATTTGTCCAGCATACACGGCAACCCGTGTTAATTCCGTTTGCGCTTCCCTAGACAGGCTCATTATATCCTCTACTTCTTATAGTTGTGATTCAGCCAACTTTAAGTCCAATGTGGCTTTTAGAAGTTTAAATAATAATATAGCAGCATCTATCTCTTCTTTGCGATTGGTTAAGCTTTCGATATTTAATCCTAATGGAATATTAAAAGGTAGTACCGCTTGTAAGATTTGTTCAAAATTATTGCGACTAATTTGTAACGACTCTTTTAATGGATTGTCGGCCTCTAAAATACGCAATGAAGTTGCTTCTGGTACTGAGATGCCTAACCATTCAATAAACTCTAAGGTCTTAGCACTACCACAAGGAGAAAAAGTCAAAATAACGCGTTTCGGTTGAACACCCTGCTGCTTACACTCGCTTGCATAACGCGTTAACAGGTCAATGGTCGCTTGTGCATTATAAACCGCTTGCGTAATGAAATATTCACAGCCTTGCTCTTGCTTATTACGTAAACGCAAATGCTCATTGCCTTTAGCAACGTGGCGTTCAGCAATTGTAACGCCTCCTAAATAAAAATCTTGAGGGTGATCAGATAACGTTTTGTAAGCATCATTTAAAGAGAGCTTAATTTCCCCTTCTGATGAGGGTGATCCCACCAATACAATGTCGCGTACTGAAAATTGATGCCAAGCATCCGATAACCAAGCAGTGAAGTCACTTGCATCACGCTGTGAAACACTTTTATAAGTAATCACTGGTTTATTCACTTTATCGTGTAATAGCTTCGAGTATAAACGTGAATCATGAGTATATTTAAAAGGGAAAGGGCGAGGTTTATCAGTTCTTGAGGTTTCATCTTGGATGTCGTAAACGATCAGGCCATCATACTCAATCTCATCTAATCGACTTAATAACTTATCTGCAATACCAGAAACAAGCTCGAGATCGGTATCTTTTTTAGGTGGCGTTGTTCCGATAAAATAAACGCCACGCTTGGGGTCAGTAGTAATGTTTTTTAACTTAGAGTTGTACATAAAAATCCTAAACTATCACAGAAAAATATAAAAAATTATCCCATAACTTGCTCTTAATTGATATTAGCCAAGCAAGGATAATCAGCGCTGTTTAATAATATAATTATCAGCTTAAGAACAAACCTGTCTAAGTGAATATTTTTATTCGCCGTTAAAGCGTAGCGATATGAAAAGCTTTCGCGTTATACTTAAGGTTATTTACATACAAAAAGTAGCCTTTATGCGTAATCCCCGTTTTTATGACCCACAACCCTTATCTGAAAATACGACAATCCAATTATGTGATGATGCAACACAACATATTCGAGTGTTACGTTTAGCTAACGGTGATGCTATTACTTTGTTTAATGGGCAAGGAGGTCAATACCTCGCTGAACTTTGTGACGTTCAAAAACGCAGTTGCCATGCAAAGATTCTCACCTTTCAAGAAACAAGCAATGAAAGCCCATTGTACTTACATTTAGGCCAAGTGATCTCTCGTGGAGATAGAATGGAGTTTGTGATTCAAAAAGCCGTTGAATTAGGTGTTAATGAAATCACCCCTTTAATCAGTGAGCGATGCGGTGTTAAATTAAATGCTGAACGCATGGCCAAAAAACAACAACAATGGCAAAAAATAGCGATCGCAGCATGCGAACAATCAGGGAGAAATATTGTCCCTCAAATTAATCAAACGCAAGCATTAACACAATGGTGTGAAGATCCCGTTGAATGTTGTAAATTAACATTACATCCGCGTGCGACGTATTCAATTAATACATTACCCGATGATATTCAACACATTCGCTTATTAATCGGACCGGAAGGTGGTTTCAGTGACGAGGAGATCAATTTGACCGAAACACTGAAATTTACTGAAACATTATTAGGTCCTAGAGTATTACGCACAGAAACAGCAGCTTTAACTGCTATTACTGCATTGCAGTGTCGCTTTGGCGACTTAGCTTAAACCATTATCAATAGGAAAAAATATGACCATTAAAATCGGCATCGTGATGGATCCCATCGAAGATGTAAACATTAAAAAAGATTCAAGTTTTGCTATGTTATTAGAAGCTCAATCACGTGGTTGGGAACTATATTACCTAGAAATGAAAGATTTATACCTTGAAAATGGGCGTTGTTTTGCAACCAGTAAAAAATTAACTGTGCAACGTGAAGCTGGCAACTTCTATCAATTAGAAGAAGCTGTAGATCACCCTCTTGCTGATTTAGATGCAGTACTAATGCGTAAGGATCCACCATTTGATACTGAATATATTTACGCGACTTATTTACTAGAGCGCGCAGAAACTGAAGGTTGTTTAATTGTTAACAAACCTCAAAGTCTACGTGATGCAAATGAAAAACTGTATACAGCTTGGTTCAGTGAATTCACGCCGATTACTTTAGTAACACGCAGTGCAGCAAAAATTCGAGAATTCCATAACAAACATAAAGATGTTATTTTGAAACCACTAGATGGGATGGGTGGTGCTTCTATTTTCCGTATCAAAGAAAATGACAGTAATATCGGCGTTATCATTGAAACCCTTACAGAGCATCAACAACGCTATTGTATGGCACAAGCCTTTATACCTGAAATTAAATCTGGCGATAAACGTATTCTTATTGTTGATGGTGAGCCAATGCCTTATGCATTAGCACGTATTCCAGCGAAAGGTGAAACTCGTGGTAACCTAGCAGCAGGTGGTACCGGCGTAGCACAACCACTTTCAGAATCAGATTGGCATATTGCTAATACCATTGGTCCAACACTGAAAGAGAAAGGCCTGATTTTTGTTGGCTTAGATGTGATTGGTGATAAAGTGACCGAGATTAATGTAACTAGCCCTACTTGTATCCAAGAAATTGATAACGCTTACGGTACCAACATTAGTGGTAAGTTGATGGATGCGATTGAGAAACGTATTAAAAAAGCCTAATCGCCCTTAATGATACTGAAGTATTTGGTTTATTATTTAAGCTTGGTAGAAATAGTTTAAGCCTACCAAGCTTAATTTTGATGGAGAATCATATGACAAAACATAATACTAAAACCCCTTTTGCCGATTCAGACAGTAACACCAGTACTTCAGATGTCTTATCATCAAAAAACACTAACAGTAATAATACCTGTTCTCTTAAAAATCACTTTTTAATTGCGATGCCATCTTTAACCGATCCTTATTTCAAACAATCTGTTGTGTATTTATGTGAGCATGATGAACACGGGGCAATGGGGTTTATTGTTAACTACCCAGTTAAATTAACCGTGCAAGAATTATTAGAAAATGCAGAAAGCATCAATCATGAGCCTACTCCACCTATTGAAAAGTCTGTTTTTTTAGGTGGTCCGCTGGATATGGACCGTGGTTTTGTACTACACAGCCCAATGGGAGACTCATCGCATAGTACATTACTTAATGAGCAACTGATGATGTCTAATTCGAATGCAGTCCTTTCTTCATTAGGTACGGCTGAAGAGCCTGAAAATTACATGGTAACCCTGGGCTACTCAAGCTGGGATCCAGGACAATTAGAAGATGAAATAAATCAAAACCAATGGCTCACCATTGATTGCGAAACAGACACCATTTTTAAAACACCCGTTGATAAACGATGGAGTGCTTCTTTACACCGATTAGGTGTTGACCCATTACAACTAAGCAATGAGATAGGCCATGCATAATGACATCTAAGACCAACACAAACAAAACACCAAGCTCACTATTAGGGTTTGATTTTGGGACTAAAAGCATCGGCGTTGCAACGGGGCAAATGATCACAGCCACCGCACAGCCGATTGCCGCAATTAAAGCCAATGACGGTATTCCGAATTGGGATACTGTTGAAAAAGTGATAAAAGAGTGGAATCCCGATCTGATTGTTGTTGGTTTACCCTTAAATATGGATGGCACAGAACAACCCATTACCCAAAGAGCCAAAAAGTTTGGTAACCGTTTAGCTGGGCGTTTTGGTGCCAAGGTAACCTTTCAAGATGAACGGCTAACAACGGCCAGCGCAAAGGAGTTTATTTTTGAGCGCGGTGGTTATAAAGCCCTTGAAAAAGGCAAAGTTGACAGTGTATCAGCCGCATTAATTTTAGAAAGTTGGATGGAAAGTTATTATCAATAACTTACTTTTTTAATCCTCTTTCCTACTCAATACACCTCAGATACTTAACCATTTCTGCTTAAGTATCTGTTATTTATTACACTCCTTATTACACTTTAGCTTCGTGATCATTTCAGCAGTAACTTTGATATTAATATTGACCTACCTCACATTCAGTTTTATATTAAACGATACTTGCCTAATATGCATAATATCAGTTACCTACCTTTGTAATTAGACAGTACAACGTAACATGGATGCTACACCTCAAGTCTAGGATGCTAGCCTTTGATAATCAAAAAATGGACCGCCAATGCCTATCTTACATATTGAAGCTTTTCTGATCGCCATCACCATCTTAACCCTAACGCCAGGTCTCGACACCGCATTAGTTATTCGTAATACCACACGAGGTGGTGAAAAAGATGGATTTGTTACTAATGTTGGAATCTGTTTTGGCTTATTTTTTCATGCCACTTTATCTGCTGTGGGTATCTCGTTATTACTTTCACAATCACCACAATTATTCCAAGCAGTGAAGATGATTGGTGCTCTGTATATCTTGTATTTAGGTATTCAAGGTTTAAGACACAGCTTTTTTGCTTCAGCAAAAGATCCAGAAAAACTAGGCAGTCAAGGTAGCTTTAAAGCAAGCAGAAGCTTCCGTGAGGGCTTGCTATCAAATGCCTTAAACCCTAAAACAGCGATATTCTATTTAGCTTTCCTACCACAATTCATTAATCCTGAGTACTCTGCTTTTATGCAATCACTATTAATGGCAGCAATTCATTTTGTGATTGCACTTTGTTGGCAAGCATTTATCTGTCGTATGATTGTTGCCGCTAAAAAACGTTTTGATGGCGGGAGAACGCAACTAATGATGGAACGTTTAACAGGCGTTGTATTGATTGGCTTAGCTGTAAAGCTATTAATGGAAAAGTAGCCACTCTTTTATGTATTACTTGTCTATTGCGCAGGTAATACACTGCTCACTCATACCTTCAATCACCTTTTTCTACCTGACCAGTACATTCACACTAATACCAACTAATTCATTTTAACTTTTAATATCACGCCTCCCTAATCAGCTAGATTGTTTACTCAATAACTATCGTTAACAGATCTATCGACAACGATTTAACCACTCAGAATTAATAAAATTGCAAAATGTATTTTTTATAACGCTTCTTGATAGTTTGTTGAACACTTGTTCTTTTTATGTTCTAGTGAATTAAATCAAAGAATAGACCTCTACTCCCATCGCTAATTAGGAAAAAAGATGACTACATTAAGAGAACAAACCGAGGCAAAAATGCACTTAAACTAGGTGACCAAGCACCCGCTTTTTCATTACCAAATCAACAAGGTAAATTAACTTCATTAAGTAACTTATTATCCAAAGGTCCAGTGATTGTTACTTTTTATCGAGGTAGCTGGTGCCCCTACTGTAATCTGCAATTAAAAGCTCTACAGTCACGTTTACCAGAAATCCATGATTTAGGTGCTCAGTTAGTAGCAATTAGTCCTGAAGTACCTGATAACTCACTCACTGAAAATGAAATAAGTAAGATGAGCTTTGAGGTTTTATCAGATCAAGACGCTGATGTTGCGGCTAAATTTGGTGTGTCATGGAAAGTGCCTGATTTTGTATTAGCGCACATGAAAGTTGATCATCAACTAGACATTGAGAAGATCAATAACGGTAACGCAAACATTATGCCTATTCCAGCAACCTATATCTTAAATCAGCAAGGTATTGCTGTATGGCGCTTTGTAGATGTTGATTACCGTGTGCGCTCAGAGCCTGAAGATATTATCAATGAGCTAAAAAAACTAGTTTAGAGGCAGATATAGTTTAGAGATAGCTTAGAAACGAAAAGGAAGTCAGCTTCATGTACTGGCCTCCTTCAGCAATTTATTTTCAAGCCTTAGCGTGGAGGATCAACTCGGTCAGTCATTGAGGTATTCAATCTGAACCAGCCTGCTATAGAATATCGATCACGATTTGCAGCTAATACTTCATGGGGAAACTCTTCACTTAGAAAAGCCACAATCGTTCCCATCAAAGGAACTACTTTTATGCCTGTTTGATCATACTGATCCTGATATAAGACCAGCTCACCACCATCACTTGCCAGCCAGTTACTATTAAAATAAACAATCAATGATAAGACGCGATTTGACTCTCCTTTAAATGCATCATAATGACGTTTGTAATAGTCCCCAGGGCTGTAATGAGCAAAGTGACTTTCAAAGGAAAATAAGCCTAAAAATAATCGACGATTTAAATAAACTTGTAGATCAGCGACCCAACTTAGCCATGCTTTTCCCGCTTTTGTTTCACCAGTGATCCAACTAATTGCGTCAGTTCTCACAAACTCATTCTTTAGGTATTGCTTACCGCGCCCTACCCCTGCATTTTTAAACTTACTTGCCTCCATCAATTGTTGATGGGTAAATAAGGTATCAGTTAACCATGCTGGTAACGCCGTTGGTATAATACTATAACCGGTATTCATAATACCCTCTGCAATAGTAGAAAATAACAAATCATCATTTCCACCAGCCCCGGTAAAATCAATTACATTTTTTGCAGCTGCCACAAGAACGCCTTTTTAATTAAAAAAATAATTTAACCTGAGTCTATTTTCAGAGGGATGAATTAACTATAAAAGGAAAGAGTTTATAGTATAAAGCCTGAGTCTGTTGCTTACAGAGGTATGAGCGCGGATAATGTCATTAAATTAACCAAACAACAACATAATATGTAGCATATTATGTTGTTAATTTTTCAATAAAATAGTGTTTAATAACCTCATTATAAAAATAAGTTATAAATAATATTAACTTTGATAGATAGACTCTGATAACGCCTTATATTGTTCTGAAATCTTCTTACCAAAAAGAGGATCCTCATACTTTTTATGTTGCCATTGTAAATTTAAATGAGCCCAATCATCTTCCGTCAAGGTTTGTGCTATTTGAGGTAATACTTCAGTTTCTTCATACATAAGATGTTGTCTTTGTAATGACAGGAATCCCGATAATTTTTCGATAATAAGCTCTTTGGGAATGATTGCATCCAACATAATCATATCAAGCATTTCATCAATATCAGCAGTGATCAGCTTTAAGTTTTTATGCTCATCTACTAAACGGTTTGCCACTTTATCTTCGACAACACGGTATTTTAAATAATGAGCATAGATTAAGTTCTCCATCGGATGATGGTATTTATCAGCATACTTTTTAAGATAACTGGTAATCGATTTAATAAGTTGATAATCAATTTCTTGCTCATCCTTTAATAAATTAATGTTATCTTCCACCAACAATAACAACTGCATGATATTTTTATGGTCTTTATGAATAATATTAAGCATTTTAGATTCCAACGATTAATGACAGAGTCTAAATAATAACCAAGTTAATGTTACAAACTTATGTCTAAAATCAATAAATAGATCATTAAATTATCAAAACGTTATTAGAACAAGACACTACCAATCAATTAGCGTTTTATCTTGTTGTTTTAATAAGTCATTCACTTTGGAAAAGTGCTTACAACCGAAAAAGCCGCGATAGGCTGAAAGTGGCGAAGGATGAACTGCAGTTAAAATATGGTGTTTCTTCAAATCCAACATAGCTGCTTTTTTAATAGCGTGATTTCCCCATAAAAGAAAAATCGTCCCTTCGGTATTGCCATTGATATGTGAAAGCACATTATCTGTAAATCGCTCCCAACCTATTTTAGAATGACTCCCCGCTTTTGACTGCTCTACTGTTAATACAGTATTTAGCAACAAAACCCCTTGCTTAGCCCAGCTTGATAAATCGCCACTATTTGGTATCTCAAAATCAGTTAAATCATCATCTAACTCTTTAAAAATATTACGCAACGAAGGCGGTATCTTTATCCCATCTGGAACAGAAAAACTTAAGCCGTGTGCTTGCCCCTGCCCATGATAAGGGTCTTGTCCTAAAATCACGACCTTTACATCTTTTAAATCAGTTAAAGTAAAGGCATTAAACCAGTCTTGTTTAGGCGGGTAAATGACTTTACCAGATGCCAACTCACCTTCTATAAAAGTTTCGATAGATTTAAAGTAGGTTTGTTCGGACTGTGCTTTAAGAAAACTTGACCAACTCATTGTTGATACTCCAAAAAATAATATGAAGGGTAAAATAGATGTTAAAACTGTTATATCGGCAACATAAAATCAACATAACAGAAACAAATAACACATTGAAAAATAATATTAAAAACAATGAAAACAATCACTTATTAAGTTTCATTGATGTAGCTCAATCTCCATCAAAATAAACCATAAATAAAGTAGGTGATTGACATTTACATGTACAAAAATCAACCATATAATTTAAGTCAGATTCATTAACCGTTGCATTAAATATCAGTTTTACCGAGCTAACATTTAATAGCACCCTATATTTTATAGCAATATTAAACAATATAAAAATTAAGGACATATCATGGCTTTAGGTATCCAAATTACTCAATCTGATAACGCATCTCTTGTTAATTCTTTTTGGCTATTAGATCAAGAAAATGCTCAAGCACGCTGTTTATGCGTAAAAGATAATGCCTATGCTGAAGATCAAGTTGTTTCTTTAGATGAGTTAGGTGATATTGAATATAAAGAAGTTGCTGTTCAAGCACCTGCAATTCAAGAGGGTGGACAACATTTAAATGTTAACGTACTACGTCGTGAAACATTAGAAGACGCAGTAAAACACCCAGAAAAATACCCACAACTTACTATCCGTGTATCGGGCTATGCAGTGCGTTTTAACTCGTTAACACCAGAGCAGCAACAAGATGTGTTAACACGTACTTTTACTGAAACCTTATAATCAGTATATTTAAGTTTTAAAAATAGAAACCTAGCACTTACTTGTGTTAGGTTTTTCTTTTGCCTCTTTTAAAGTATTCGTTTTTTATTTAACGACCTCTTTCCAACTACTCTCACCCAGTATTTTTAAATAAGAGAATGCTAAACTTAGCATATTATTTATTGCTATCTCACACCACCAGCACTAGCCTCAGGAAAGATAGTGTATTAAGTAGAGGTAGAATCAAAACTTATAAATCAAGGTTCCGAGTCGCTACAATCTATATTATCAATATGGTTGCTATGCAGCACTTGCTAAAGCTAATTTAACAGCAAAGGCAACAAAACCAACACCTACTCCACCACCTGAAATCGAACTTACCTTTTTACGTTTTCTAAATGTTTCGGCTAATGTTTGTCCTGCGTAAACCAATACGGTCAGATACAAAAAACTCATTGTTTGGATAGTGACTGCCAAAATTAAAAATGGAATAGCGGGTTGAGCATATTCAGGATCAACAAACTGAGCAAAAAAGGATAAGAAAAATAAAATTGCTTTAGGGTTCAACAGGCTTACCAATAACGCCTTTCGAAATGCTTGTCCCTTAGAGGTTTGTTTTACAGTGATAGAGCGCTGTAACTCAGCATCATCTTTTTTACGCCATGTATGAATAGCATCCTTAAGCAGGTGGTAACCAATATAACTAAGGTAAGCAGCACCAGCATATTTAATCGCCATAAAAATAGCAGGATAAGTTGTTAATATGGTCACGGCACCAAGTGTTGTGGCCAATATCAATAATGAATCCCCTAATAAGACAGCAGCGACTGCGGCCCAACCTGTTGATGCGCCTTGCCGAGCAGATAATGCAAGTACATAGAGTGAATTTGGGCCGGGTAATAAAATAACAAACAAAGCACCTAAAAAATAAGTAATATAATTAATGACACCAAAACTTTCCATCATCTTCCCTGCATAAACACGATAACTAACAAATTAAAAGCTAATTCGAATATTCCAATTTAACCAAAGAGTAACAAACATCTATCGCCTAAAGAGATACCATGTCTTGAATCATCACTCAATATTATCCCCTCTTTTCACATAAACTCTTTCTGGTCGCCCAACTTTACCGTATTCATTCTCCGCACTTAATAAACCATTCGCAGAGCAGTACTCTAAATATCGACGAGCCGTCGTTTTACTTATTCCTGTTTCTAAGACTAACTTCTCAACGGTAAACCGTACGCCAATATTCTGTGAAAAAACACGCTTAATAGTATCTAAGGTAATACTTTCTATTCCTTTTGGTAAGGATTGCTGGTGTTTATCGCGTAATTGAATATTAAAAAGTTCGTCAATTTGGCGTTGTTGTAAATTATCGTATGCTTTCATCGCTGTATTAAGAGTTAGGTATCGATTAAGGGTCTCTTGTAAGCGCTCATAAGAAACGGGCTTAAGAAGATAATCAAAACAACCTAATTTCATCGCTGTTTTAACGGTATCAATTTCATCAGAGGCAGTAATTAACACCACATTCGTTTTGTGCATTGATTTATCTGCAATCAGTTCCCGAAATAAATCAATTCCTGTTCCATCAGGTAAATAATTATCTAACAGAATGATATTGGGTTTATGGATTTTAATCATCGTTCTTGCCATCTGCATCGTTTCAGCAATACCAATTGGATTAAAGCGCGCAGTTTGTCGTAAAATTTCGCTATGTGTTTGTGCTATTTTGGCGTCATCTTCAACAATTAATACATCAATTTTATCCATTTATTTACCTTTACAATTATTCGGAATAAACACAGAGAAAATACATCCCTGTGGTTCGGCATTATCGACGATCACAAAACCATTTGCATGCGTCACATAGCGATGCACTAAATATAATCCGATACCATGATTTTGATTATCAGCTTTATTGGTCACACCTTTTGTCCAGATATCGTCTATTAAATCAGGAGCAATACCAGGCCCATTATCAGTAACTTCAATCACTAAATCTTCACCCGCATCGGTTATCAATACATTAACAATCGCCTTCCCTTCTCTACTTCGTTGAATGGCATCAAAAGCATTGTCGATTAAGTTCCCCATAATCGCACATAACTCTGTTTCATTTAACAATGAGTTAAGTGGGGATAATTGACAAGTCGGATCTAAAATTAATGAGATATTTAACTCTTTTGCCCGTAATGATTTACCTAATAATAAGCCTGCGACTTGCGGTAAATGTATTTGTTGATGAATAAAGTCGAGTAGCTTTTGCTTGCTGGTATTTTCCTGTGAAATCAACTGCTGTACTTCATCGAAGCGTTGCATTTGAATCAAGCCAGAAATAGTCGCTAAACGGTTAGAGAACTCATGGCGTAAAACACGTAACGTATCGGTATGCTGTTGAACTTGGCTGAGTTCATTTGTTAACGCTTCAATATCACTTTTTTCTCTAAAACTAATAACCCAACCAATAAGTTCTTTTTGTTTAAAAATAGCAACACGGTTAGCAATTAAATACTGCTCCTTAAAAAGAAACATCTCATCTTTAATATTGTCAGCTAACGGGTCACGAAAAAAGATCTCTGAATTTTCCACAAATTCGATGATATTCCGGCTTTTTAAATAAGTAATATCTTGTTCAATACCAAGTAACTGCCGGGCTGAATGATTTATGTTTAAAAAATAGCCCCTGCGATCAATAGCAATTAATCCTTCATAGACAGAACTTAATATCGACTTTTGCAGGTTTAATGCAAGCGCAATCTCCTCCGGCTCCATATTATTCATTTTGTTCTGGATATGCCGTGAAAACCCCCATGCAGCGAATAAAGTAAGAATAAAGACACTTAATATTTCAATCAATAATGGTGTCATATACACCTCAATCCATTGATCAAATCGATTAAGCAAATAACCAACAGAAACGACACCAATAATATTATGATTATTATCATAAATTGGTGACTTTCCTCGAATTCCATAACCTAAACTGCCTTCTCTCAAACTAGTATAAGATTCACCATTTTCCAATGCACCGGCATTATCACCGCCTTCCATAGGTAAACCGATACGCTCCTTTACTGGGTGAGCAAGGCGTATTCCATTTTTATCACCAATTACAATAAAACTCGCATCAGAGATCTTTGATAAACGGTCTATACTCGCTTGTAATGTACTCAAGTCGTTGTTTTGAATTTGTTCGACTAAAGCAGGGCCACTGGCAATTTCTTTGGCTTGAATCAGTGCACGGGTCCCCACTTGATGCTTAATAGACTTATATAAAGTACTGTCAAAATGCCACACCATAACCGACATTTGTAAAATGACTAATCCGAATAACAGGAGAAATATTTTAAGACGAAAGGTCAATTTAGATGATGAAGAATACATGTGTTATATAATACCTAATCGCTGTGTTGAAGATGGATATTGCTTGAATTTGTGACTTTTGAATCTCTGATATTAAATTGAAATAATATTTAGACAATACTGCTTGCTTCGCTTTTCGATCCCCTATCAATAAATTTTCTCTAAAAACAAAAAAAAGAAGCATACGATTAAGTATGCTTCTCAGGCTTTTGTTACTCATAAAAACGTAAAATATTAAAATTACATATTATGCAGATTTACTATTCATTTTAGAACGGATCGCGTTAATAAGAGGAATCACTATCGATAATACAATCACGACAAGTAATCCTTTAGCAATACCAGAATCCATGAAAACACTAAGATCTTGGTTTGATATTCTATAACCCTGTCTAAATGACTGCTCCATTTGACTGCCAACAATAGCCGCTAAAATCATCGGTGACGTAGGAATATCAACTCGTGACATCAATACCCCAGCTATCCCTAGAATAATCAAAATATAGAAGTCGACAACAGATGCACTAATTGCAAAACAACCAACAAAAGCTAAGCTAAGAACGATTGGGTAAAGTATTTTTGGTGGAATGGCCAGTAATCGAACCAACACGCCTGCCAGTGGTAAATTAACAATCGCAAGAATAACATTCGCCACAAACATACTAGCAATCAATCCCCAAGCTGTATCAGGGTGTTGTGCAAATAATAATGGTCCTGGTTGAATACCAAGCATTAATAATGCGCCCATCATCACAGCCGTTGTACCAGAGCCAGGAACGCCCAGTGACAGCATAGGGATCATTGCCCCAATAGATGCAGCATTATTCGCTGATTCCGGTGCAGCTAAGCCTTCAATTGCACCATGACCAAATTCTTCTTTATTTTTAGATAGCTGCTTTTCATTATTGTAACACATCAATGAAGCCATCGTGCCACCAGCACCAGGAAGCGCACCAATGATAAAGCCAACGGGAGCACTACGTAATATAGGCCACTTTGAACGTTTCCAATCGTCTTTGCTTATCCAAATCTTTTTAAATTTAGTTTGTGCTTTTTTACCACCTTCACCAAGTGTACTAAAGCTTTTAAATACTTCGCCTAATGCATAAATACCAATGATAACAACTAAGAAATCAATGCCTGTTTGTAACTCTAATACGCCGAACGTAAATCGTTGCAAGCCAGATTGCCCATCAATACCCACGGTTGAAATGGCTAAACCGATACACATTGAAAGAAAGCCTTTAAGCATATTGCCCTTTGACATCGACACCGTCATAGAAAGTGCGGCAACCATCAATAAGAAGTATTCGGTTGGGCCAAATTTAATGGCTAAGCCAGCAACAGGCTCTGCCATTAATGTCATCAAAACAGCAGCAATTGTGCCGCCAATCAGAGAGGCAATCGCTGATATTGCTAATGCAGACTCAGCTCGACCTTTCATTGCCATTGGGTAACCGTCAAAAGTTGCAGCTAAAGCAGCTCCATCTCCCGGCGTATTAATCAAAATCGAACTTCTAGAACCACCAAACATAGCGCCAATATAAACGCCCATCATAGTAATAAGTGAAGCGGTTGGTCCCATTGAAAAAGTCATAGGTAATAAAATGGCAACACCCGTTGCAGGGCCAAGACCGGGTAACATCCCGATCACCGTCCCTAAAATACCACCGACTAGAATTAAAAATAAGTAATAAGGCTGCAGTGCAACACCAAAGCCATCCATTAAACTCGATAAAATATCCATATCTATTAGGCCTTTTAATTAAAAAATGGGAACGGAGGAAGGTTAACTGACAGCATTTCATTAAAAGTGATGAAAATACTGACAGCAAATATCAGTGAAATTAAGGCGCTTTTTTTCCAAAAAGCTAATCCACAAGTAACCGTCAACATTGCAAACATAAATATAGAAGTGCTAATTACATAACCTGCATGTTCAAACATAAGTGCATAAAAAACACAAATCACGGCTGTTATAGCAACTTTTCTGCGGTCACTTTTACGTTTTGGGCTTTCGTTTAATAACATTTTTACAGCCATTATCGAAGGGGCAAGTCCCCCTGTAATAATCAGTAGTACACCAATCAATATCGCAATAGCTGAGACAGTAAGCGGTAGAAAAATCGCTTCTAATGGATTACCAAACATTGGCTGAGGTAAACTATAAGCATAGCCGCCATAAGATAGACCAAAGACAATACTAAATAGCCCTGTTAGACCATCCCAATTGGGTTTTATATTTGACATATTACACCTTTAGCAAATAATTGAGTTTGTTAAATTATGCTGCTATTCGCCTTCATTGTTATTATTACGGATAGGTTGTGAGCATAATTTTGAGGAAGTAAGCTTTGCTTTTTACACAAAGCTTTTATCAGTTTTAAAACGAAACTAATCTTGAATTATCAGCAAGAGTATCAATAGCTAAGGTATCAAATGGATACCTTGCTATTAATGAAATTAATCGTTTAACAAGCAGCTTTTATCGACCAAAAACGGTTTTTATTAGTGCTTTATATTGGTCATTTGTTTCACCTAAGAACTCAGAAAATGCTTGGTCATCTTGGTAAGCATCATCCCAGCTATTACGTTTCAATGCAGCTTCCCACTCAGGTGTTGCTACCATCTTTTGTAGCGTGTCACGCCAATATGCCACAGCTTCTTCTGACATCTCTTTTGGACCAAACAAGCCACGCCAGTTTTCAAAGATCACATCAATGCCTTGCTCTTTTACTGTTGGAATTTCAGCAATCAGTCCAGTACCAATACGTTTATCAGCAGTTTGTGCCAACGCATGTAATTTGCCACTTTCAACTAAACCTGCAACATCGCCTAACCCAGTTGAAATCAGGTCAACATGCCCGCCTAATGCCTGCGCGATTAAACTACCATTTTGAAAAGAGACGTAGTCAATATTACGTAGGTTTTCAACACCAGCAGCCTTAGCGACTAATAGGAATTGAATATGGTCCATTGAACCAGCAGCTGATGTACCACCAATTTTGACTGATTTAGGATCTTTCTTAAGGGCATCCATTACATCTTTAATCGATTTATATTTTGAATTTTCTGGCACAACAAAAGCAGCATAATCAGTAATAAGTCGTGCTAGTGGTGTTGTATCTTTATAGCTGTATTGAGTCAGCCCTGTTAAATTAGTTAATAAAATAGGTGGTGAATAAACCGAGATGAGATCGCCTTTACCCACTTGAGTTTGCATGTAAGATAAATTTACAGCACCACCGCCACCAGGGCGATTTACTACAGGCATATTGGCATCAACAAGCCCCGTATCTTTTAACGTTTTAGCAACAGTACGAATAGTTAAATCCCATCCACCGCCAGCACCTGAAGGCGCCACCATATTAATCGTATGAGGAGGATAGTCTGCAGCCACAGCAGAGTTGATCGAAATCAGTGAGGTTGTCGCAATCACTATTCCTGTGAACATTTTTTTTAATCTAATCATTAACATACATCCTTTGCTTGTTATCTAAAATAATGAACGGAGGTCATAATATCCGGCTTTGACTGCGTTTTTCTCTCAGTTAAAAATTCGCGAAAATACCCTCTGATTCATTTATGTTGTTACAACAGTGTTTATTATTTGTTAAATAAAATAACTGAGGGGGTAGCATACGCATCGAGGAGTGTTGGAAATGTGAATTAAGACAATTAAACGCCATTAATCAATGGAGCTTATGGTTTTTATGGCGTTTATTCGCAGGTAAAAATGCTAAAATAAAAAATATATCATAAAAACAATGATTTATAATTTTATCATTGCACTATTTATTAGGTCGTTTTCAGCCATAACATTAATTTAAGTATCTGCTTGACCAATACATACCATCCATTTGCGCTGATTATAAACATTTAACTCTGCATGGGATAACCAAGCCTACATTAATATTTTATATCATCCCTCTTTAAGTTCATGACAAAGGTTAAAAACTTAATTACTTGTTCTTTCAAAAAACAAAATGATAAAACTTTATTAAATAACTTTTTAAATAAAATGATATGTTATAACGTATTTTATTGTAAGGTTAATAATTAGGAGAGTTAAAACAATGCACAAGCTTGACAATGTTCTTATCTTAGCTGGCACACATGGCAATGAACTATCGGGAATTTATATAAATAAATTAATAAAAGATAAGCTTTATAATGCACAACGCTCAAGCTTTACCGTCACTTCTCAGATTGTTAACTCTAATGCCGTACAATCTGCTAGCCGCTTTATTGATACTGATTTAAATCGTGAATTTTCTAGTGTAGACAATAATCAAGATACTCATTCACACGAACGATTGCTTTCACAAAAGTTTATTTCAGAGCACAATCAAGGCAACAATCAGCTCATGATTGACTTACACAATACAACGAGCAATATGGGCGCGACCCTTATATTACTGTCTAATGATCAATATTACCGCAAGATGGGTGCCTACGTTAAACAGCAAATGCCCAATGCAAACATTCTTTTTGAAGATGAAAAGTCATGGTCTGAGCAAGCATATCTTTGTACTACAGCAAAGTATGGGGTGATGATAGAAGTCGGCGCACAAGCGCATGGTTCCCTACAACACAAAACGTTATCTTTGATGCTAGAGTTATTAACTGTGCTACTTGATTACGTTGAAAAAGATAATCTTGATAAATTACAGGACCTGCAAGAATATCACGCATTTTATTACACCGAAGAAGTACACATACCGGTAGATAAAGAGGGAATGCGACAAGCAATGGTACACCCTGCAATTTGTGGAAAAGATTTTGATGTCGTGAAGCAAGGACAAGCGCTTTTAATCACTCTTTCAGGCGAAGAGATCTGCCCTTTAAATACCCTAGAAACTTACCCACATTTTATTAATGAAAGTGCTTATTGCAAAAAAAATATTGCTATGGCCTTAGCAGATAAACGACTGGTGACAATTGAATAAAGGCCCTATCAACGAATACATTAATTAGAACCACATATATTGATAGGGAAACTGTCATTGATAAAGGGAATTGAATTAATACCATTATATTAAATAGGTGATCTAAATTTTGTGCAGAAAAAATGACTGAGTTCAAGGCGTAATTTGAGCCTTTCGTCGATTAACTTCGTTAATAGTCTATCGGAGAATTAACGATAAGATGTTAATTCCTTAATAGTTTTTCTATTTGCGAAAATTACAACGAAGAAATAAGTTATTTTAACAAGTAAAATAGATCAGTTAATTAGTGTGATTGGTATAACCACTCATTTTCCTTATTGATGACTTTCTATTCTACGCATTTTCGCCAATCATTAATTAGTCACTTAAAATGTTCTACTATGAACCTAAAGACTACTTATAAAGACGTTGTATTTTTAACTTTTCATGGCATTCATTATCAATATCGCCGGTCATGATTAATTGACACTTATTGCTATCAGCAACTTACCAAGACAAACCTTAAGATAAACTAGCCTACAATATCACTAATTATATAAGTCGGTTTTCCTATACTCCCTTAAAAATTAATAAATAATGCGCTATATCAAAACCACAAAACCAAACAAGAGTTAATATCAATTATATGACGTTAATCCTAAATTAAGAGTATTTATGACAGCAATGATCGCGCAAATTGTTACGCAAATTATGTTACCTATTGTCTTAGCCCTAGTAATGTTAGGAATGGGCTTGAGTCTGAAGATAAAGGATTTTAAAGCAATATTAAGCGATCCTAAAGTCACTATCATCGGTTTGTTATTGCAATTATTATTACTGCCGATACTTGCTCTCATTATTATTAACGTATTTTCACTTAATCAAATAGCTGCAGCCGGACTGTTTTTATTAGCCTTATGTCCAGGTGGTGCGACTTCAAACTTATTTTCATTTATTGCTAAAGGTAATCTCGCCTTGAGTGTTTGCTTAACGAGTATTGTCAGTATGTTATCGCCATTCATTATTCCAATCGCCTTTGTTGGATTTATCCATTACAGCGGTAGTGCCAATAATCAATATTTTAACTTACCGCTATTACCTGCAATTAAGCAACTTGCCTTAGTCACTCTATTACCAACAGTTATCGGTATGTGTATTCGTTATTTTGCTAATGAATGGTCACAATCTATTATTCCTGTGATTAAAAAAGGCTCCACCATTGCAATGCTACTAGTGGTTAGTGCGTTAGTACTAACAAACTTAACGCTTGTCCCTAGCATGTTTTCTTTGCAGGGAGGAGCAGTGATCACCTTGTGTAGTTTAGCGTTAATAATAACTTATTTTATTGCAGGGAAATTAAACGTTAATGAAACGGATAGAAAAACCATGGCAATCGAAGTGGGAGTTCAAAATGCTGGAACGGCAATGATGGTTGCATTCACCGTGATGCATCAACCTGCACTGGCAACAGTACCTTTAATGTACGGCCTTTTAATGAATATACCTGCTTTTATTTTTGTCTATTGGGTATTAAACAAAGATAAAACAGCGCTGCCAATAAATGCCAAAACTTAACGATTGAGAGAAGCAATGTCATAATATGCTTTTTTACCTTTTAACTTCACAGCAATAAAAAGTAAATGAATAATAGCGATAGATTGTTGTTCACGGGGAAGTAATACTAATTATATTAACTAAGTGTTCTAAATTTTACGCAGAAAAAGTGACTTAGCTTAAGACGTAATTTGAGTCTTTCGTCGATTAACTTCGTTAATAGTCTATCGGAGAATTAACTATAAGATGTTAATTAGTGTGATTGGTATAACAAACAGTCCTTAAACAAAAAGGGAGACAAGATGACTATCGCTAGTCACATTGTCCCCCTTTCATAAAGAGAAGTTTAATCTAAAAGGAATTAACCTTCTTTAGCTTCTTCTTTTTCAGCTTTAGCTTCTTTAACTTCTTTAACAACAGCAATATTCAATTCAGCTAGTGCAGCTGGGTTAGCAAAACCCGGTGCATTAGTTAATGGACAAGCCGCTGACGCTGTTTTCGGGAAGGCAATTACTTCACGAATAGACGTTGTTTTAGTCATTAACATCACTAAACGGTCTAAACCAAATGCTAAACCAGCATGTGGTGGTGTACCGTATTGTAACGCTTCTAATAAGAAACCAAATTTGTCTTGTGCTTCGTCATCAGAGATGTTCAAGATGCGGAAAATCGCTGCTTGCATATCTTGTTTGTGAATACGAACAGAACCACCACCTAACTCACAACCATTTAATACCATGTCGTAAGCATTAGAGATAGCACCCACTGGGTTTGCTTCTAATTCTTCTGCAGTAAGGTTAATTGGTGCAGTGAATGGGTGATGTAATGGTGTTAATGCGCCATCTTCAAGTGGCTCAAACATTGGGAAGTCGATAACCCAAAGAGGTTTCCATTCATCTTTAATTAAGCCTAGGTCTTCAGCAACTTTAAGACGTAATGCACCGATTGCTTCAGCCACAACGTTTGCTTTATCAGCACCGAATAAGATGATATCGCCGTCTTTTGCTTCTGTACGTTTTAGGATTTCAGCCACAATCTCTTCATTTAAGAATTTAGCGATTGGTGATTGAACACCTTCAATACCTTTAGCTGCTTCATTTACTTTCATCCACGCTAAACCTTTAGCACCGTAGATGTTAACAAACTTACCGTATTCATCGATATTTTTACGAGAAAGTGATGCACCACCAGGAACACAGATAACAGCAACACGGCTGTCTGCATCATTTGCAGGACCAGAGAATACGTTGAATTCAACTTCTTTTAAAAGGTCCGCTACGTCAACAAGTTCAAAGTCGATACGTAAGTCTGGTTTATCACTACCAAAACGACGCATTGCTTCTGCGTATGTCATTTTAGGGAATAAACCTAAATCAACGTCTAGCATTTCTTGGAAAAGTTTAACTACCATCTCTTCCGTTTTATCCATTACTTCATCAGCACTCATAAATGAAGTTTCGATATCTATTTGCGTGAATTCTGGTTGGCGATCGGCACGTAAATCTTCATCACGGAAACATTTAACGATTTGGTAGTATTTATCTAACCCAGACATCATTAATAATTGTTTGAATAACTGTGGTGATTGTGGCAATGCAAAGAATTGACCTTTATTAGTACGGCTTGGCACTAAGTAATCACGAGCACCTTCTGGTGTCGCTTTAGTTAAAATAGGCGTTTCAACATCTAGGAAACCGTTATCATCTAAGAAACGACGTACAAAGCTACTTACTTTTGAACGGAAAACCATACGTTCAGCCATTTCTGGGCGACGTAGATCTAAGTAACGGTAACGTAAACGTTGCTCTTCAGAGTTAGTTTGATTACTATCTAATGGAGAAGGTTTTGCTCGGTTTAAGATTTCAAGCTCAAGGCCACGAATTTCAATGCCACCAGTAGTCATGTTTTTATTCACTTGACCTTCTGGGCGGGCACGTACTTCACCCTTCATTTTAATACAAAACTCATTACGAACCGTTGCAGCAATAGCTGTTGCTTCAGGTGTATCGTTATCAAAGAAAACTTGTACAATACCTTCACGATCACGTACATCTAAAAAGGTTACCCCACCTAGATCTCGTTGTTTGTTTATCCAACCTACTAATTCAACTTGTTGACCAATGTTAGCCTCGGTCACTTCACCACAATACATAGTGCGCATTATCGATTCCTGTTTTAAATACATTACAAAATAATTCAATACATTATAAAAGAAAATGCGCTTGAGTAATATGGCTAAATAAAAAAATGACCCTGCCGCACAATTTAAGTAAAATGCGCAGCATTAGTTAGTTCAAACCTCAACACATTAGATAATTAGGCAGCCCTATGAGCCAAACCGATAATATTTATAGTCAACCTTTACCACAAGTGGATAGCTTTCGCTTTGACCAACAAGTCGTGCAAGTCTTTCCTGATATGATTAAGCGTTCAGTACCTGGTTATGAAAAGATTATTAATAGTATTGCGATGATTACTCAACGTTGTGCACAAGATAACTCTAATCTATATGATTTAGGTTGCTCATTAGGTGCAGCAACTCTCTCAATGCGCCGAGGCCTGATCAATAAACAAAACTGTCAGATTATCTCAGTGGATAATTCATCAGCAATGGTAGAAACCTGCCAGCAATATATTCAAGCTTATAAATCAGACGTGCCCGTCACCGTATTACAAGATGATATTTGTAATGTAAAAATTGAGAATGCATCTGTGGTGGTATTAAACTTCACATTGCAATTCTTAACACCAGAAAAACGTCTATCACTGCTCACTAATATCTATAATGGCTTATTACCGGGTGGCGTATTAATTTTATCTGAAAAGTTTATTTTTGAAGATACGACTAGCCACCAGCTATTAATCGATTTGCATTTAGACTTTAAACGAAGTCAGGGTTACAGCGAGTTAGAGATCAGCCAAAAGCGCTCTTCATTAGATAATGTGCTTATCTCTGATACCGTAGAGCAGCACTATCAGCGTCTTCAGCAGGCAGGCTTTAAACACAATGAACTTTGGTACCAATGTTTTAACTTTGGTTCAATTCTTAGTATTAAAGATTAATCATCACACATTACAGCAAGGCAACACATGATCGATTTCAGTAACTTTTACAGTATTATTGCTAAAAACCGTTTAAGCCATTGGTTACGCGACTTACCCGCTCAACTACATGACTGGGAAAATACCCATGTTCACGGTACGTTAGCGAGTTGGATACGTGTATTAAATAAGTTTCCGACTATTGAAACGCAGCACATTGAGCTAAAAGACGAAGTGCGTATTGGTAATGGCACAGAATTATCAACAGGTGAAAGCAAAAAATTAGAAAACCTATTACAAAAATTTCACCCATGGCGCAAAGGTCCTTTCCATATCCACGGTGTACATATTGATACAGAATGGCGCAGTGACTGGAAATGGGATCGTGTATTACCACATATTAGCCCTCTAAAATATCGCTACGTATTAGATGTAGGTTGTGGCAGTGGTTACCATATGTGGCGAATGCGTGGTGAGGGAGCGGAGTTTGTAGTGGGAATCGACCCTAGTGATCTCTTTCTCTGCCAATTTGAAGCGGTGCGTCATTTTGCGAATAAAGATCAACATGTTCACCTATTACCTTTAGGGATCCAAGAACTTCCTAAGCTTGAGGCTTTTGATACCGTATTTTCGATGGGTGTTTTATACCACCGTAAATCACCAATGGACCATATTACTCAACTGCAAGATCAGTTAGTGGAAGGTGGCGAGCTGGTGTTAGAAACCTTAGTAATTGCTGGCGATAAAAATGATGTATTAGTGCCAGCAGATCGTTATGCCAAAATGCGTAATATTTGGTTCTTACCTAGTGCTGAAGCACTTAAATTATGGGTTGAAAAATGTGGTTTTGAAGATGTTCGTATTGTTGATATTAACGACACTTTAACCGGTGAACAACGCAGTACTGCTTGGATGAAAAATGAATCCCTTGAAGATTATTTAGATCCAAATGATCCAACTAAAACCATTGAAGGTCATCCTGCACCTAAACGTGCATTATTGATTGCCAAAAAAGCAGTCAAACCTTTAAGTTAAACATGACTGAAATACATAACAGTAATTGGGTAGGCAATACTCGATTACTGTTAAGGAAAGGTGTGGAAATATGAAGAAGCAAGATTTTTTAAGTCATTTCATTTTGCAACCAAATAAATTAACACATACCCCATTACAAAATACACGTTATAATCCCAACAAAATTCTCAAAAAAGCCGCTGTATTAATACCATTAGTACAAAGAAATAATGAATTACATGTGATTTTAACGCAGCGAGCATTACACCTAAAACATCACCCGGGACAAATTAGTTTTCCTGGAGGAAGGTATGAAGTCACAGATAATTCACTTGCTATCACTGCGTTAAGAGAGACCGAAGAAGAGATAGGCATTGAACAACATAAAGTGGAATTGGTGGGACATTTAACGTCGATAGAAACAAACAGCGGTTATCACGTTACGCCCTATATCGGCTTTGTTGATAACACCCATCAAATTTCAATTGACCGCTCAGAAGTGAGAGCGTCATTTGAAGTCCCCTTTTCTTTTATTATTAACCCTAAAAACTTTACTAAAACGCATTGGATTACAAATAATAAGCCACACTTTAGTTACTGTTGTGTGTACCAAGAGTATTTAATATGGGGAGCAACAGCACAGATGTTAATTAACTTACAGCAACACTTACGACCCAGATAAGTAAGTTCACATTATGTACACAGTAGGTAATAGAATAAATACGACGACATATCACCAATGATAGTCACCTACGTTAAGTAACAATAAAAATTGATTTAACAATCAAGAAAAGGAAATAAAATATGCTTGAACACATCACAGGTATGCTGGCATTAATCGGTGTACTATCGCTTTTGTGTCAATGGATAGGCTGGAAGTTGCATTTACCAGCTATTTTACCACTCTTATTATGCGGTTTATTATTAGGTCCTGGTTTAGGTGTGCTAAATCCAGATGAAATTTTTGGTGATCTTCTATTCCCTATTATTTCACTAGGGGTAGCCGTTATTCTATTTGAAGGAGCACTGACACTTAACTTTAAAGAGATTAAAGAACACAGTAGAATGGTTTCACACCTTGTAACCATAGGTGCTTTTATTACTTGGGCATGTATCACACCAGCCGCGCATTATCTTTTAGACCTTGATTGGTCAATAGCCATGTTGTTTGGTGCCCTCGTCGTCGTTACCGGTCCAACGGTAATTGTGCCTATGCTACGAACAGTTCAACCAAAAGCAAATTTAGCCAGTATTTTACGCTGGGAAGGCATTGTGATCGACCCTATTGGCGCTCTGTTAGCAGTTCTCGTATTTGAATATATTGCCGTCACAGCAGATCCCACATCACATGTTTTACATTCACTAGGATTAACTTTATTACTAGGGTTTGGTTTAGGCGTGATTAGTGGCTATTTAACAGGACTATCCATTAGAAAAAACTTATTCCCTCACTATCTACGTAATACTGCTGTATTGACCATTATGCTAGGTATTTTTGTTGCTTCTAACCTTTTGCAGGAAGAGTCTGGTTTATTAACGGTAACCGTGATGGGAATTTGGTTAGCCAATATGCGCGGTGTGGATATCGCAGACATTCTAGAATTTAAAGAGACGCTGACCGTTTTACTCATCTCTGCACTGTTTATTCTGCTCGCTGCACGCTTAGATTCAAGTGCAATGTTAGACCTTGGCTGGGGTGGGTTAGGTGTATTATTGGTGGTGATGTTTGTGGCGCGTCCATTAAGTGTTTGGATATCTGGGCTTGGTACCAGTCAATCAGCCAAAGAAAAGTGGTTCCTAAGCTGGGTGGCTCCACGCGGTATTGTTGCCGCTGCTATTTCCTCTTTATTTGCCATTAAACTAGAAACAGTGGGATTAAAAGGAGCTGAGTCGATCGTGCCTTTAGTATTCCTTGTGATAATAGGTACTGTGGTCATTCAAAGTTTAACCGCTGGACGTTGGGCTAAGTTTTTAGGAGTAAAAGAAGGGTCAAAAGAAGGTTTATTAATGTTCGGAGCCTCTTCTTTTTCACGAGAGCTAGCTATTATTCTTATGTCTAAGAACGTTAAAGTTATTTTAACTGATAATAACTGGGACAGTATTCGTAAGGCCCGTATGCGTAATATCCCCGTTTACTTTGGTAACCCAGCTTCCGAGCATGCTACTAACTTCATGGACTTAAGTGGCATCGGCAGAGTATTAGTGATGTCACCATATCGCCAATTAAATCCGTTAGTGACATTTCACTTTCAGGACTTACTTGGAGATGAAAAAGTATTCGGATTAAATAACCCTGATAGCGCGAGTGCACGTCATCAATTATCAGAGTCATACTTAAAACGTTTAACGCTGTTTGGTGAAAATACCTCTTACGCGAAACTCGCCAACTTAATGACTAAAGGTGCGATACTCAAAGTCACTAATATTACTGAAAATTTCACCTTCGAAAATTTCACTAAGCGTTACGGTGAAACGGCTATGCCACTACTGTACATCAATAAAGAAGGTAACGTGACTGTGATTACCGGTGCAGAAACTAAAACCTTTCCAGCTGGTATAGAGTTAATTAGTTTGTTACCGCCCGAAGCACAAAAACATGCAGAACGTCAAAGCGCTTTAGATGCAGAAGCTGAACGAGTTGCGAAAGAACAAGCATCAGCGGCGCTAGCCGCTAAAAAGCAGAAAGAGGCACTAGAAGCTCAACAAAGAGAAGAAGAGAAAAAATTACAACAACAGGAAGAACAAGCTATTCTCGCAGAACAGGAAAGGGAAAGAGAATTAGCCAAAGAAATTGCATTGGAAGAAGAGCCTGAATATACATCAGAAAAAAGCCCTGTGAATAACCCTAAGTAATCACTGTTACTATATAAACAGCAACTATATAAAAAGGTTTCGTGTTAATCACGAAACCTTTTATAACATACCTTATGACACATCATTTACATCAGCTTCCCCCCTGTGTCAGACTAGTTGTCACTCCTTAGTTTTCACTTAATAATAAAGACAG